>CALJGH010000149.1 GCA_938073925.1 uncultured Nitrospinaceae bacterium | reverse complement strand
ACTATACCTTCACATAACCGCACTCCTTCACTCCCTAGAATCTCCAGCGTTGCCAACAATTCAGTTTTATTTTTCAACAATTCCAAAATGGTTATCGAATCTGAATTTTCATATTCTTCAAGCAATTCCTGCAATCCTTTTAAACTTGTGTTCGTTCCTTCGACTAAAGTCTCCCGCCATAAAACAGAGTATGCTAAACGAAACATATCTTCCAATCCAAGGTCATGCTTGATCACAGGTTTTAAACGAATTAGGCCTTGGGCTGATGTTACGGTTTCATAGACATTTAATTCTGATGTATTTATTAAATCGGGTGGCAATTGCCATATCTTATGTTCAATATGATTCTCAACAAATGTCAGGATATGTTCAGGCAAAACTTTTTCGATACATACGATGTTGCTACAATGAACTCCATAGCTGCATGGAGCACAAGAAATACGCGCCTGAAAGATCAGATGCCCAGAAGAAAAAGGGGCTGTCTCGAAGGGATGAGCATGGGCAAAAAACAATCCAATTATCTTTGTATTCAATGCTGCCGCTAAATGCATCGTGCCGGTATCATTTGTAACTAGATAATCACAATCCTTTAATAAACCCGTCAACTGTTTTAAGTCCGTCTTTCCCGTTAAATCAGTAACTCGATCCTTATTATTTGTTAGCTGAATCATTTCTGCGGCCGATTTGCTTTCCGATGCTACACCAAAAAGTAAAATTCGTGCATTCAACTTTTCAACCAATAAGTCTGCCAACTTTGCAAAAGATGCTGTTGACCATCTTCTGTTTTCCAGACTAGAACCAATTTGAAACCCAATAACCAGATCATCGCCAGACTTAGAAAGACTGCATAGCTCTCCTTCATAAGTACTGAAACCAGTGCGGTTTTCAAGGACTTGAATCTCTCTTCCAGCCATATCGATATCCGCACTTCTGGAAAAAATCTCCACAAGATTAAATTCGTTAAAATTACGATTAAAAGGTTCTATACCAAAATATTGCATCCATGGATGACCCGTCATCCGGTCTCCAGTAGCATTGCAATGAAACCCAATAACATTTGGCACCTTAAGATAATGGACCATCAATGCGCTGAAACGTGAATGACTCAAGTTCACTAACAAATCATAATCTTTATTACGAATGCTATTTAATTTAGATTCGATATATCGATATATTTTCACCCAAGACTCATCTTCCCATTTATCGGAATCCTTGAATTGCCTGAGATTGAAAACAATTGAATCATCGACATCAGGTATTAGCGAAACTGCATCCTCAAAATCACTTGAGACCATCAAAGTTATTCTGGCATTGGGGTATTTATCTTTAAGTCCCTGAATCAGGGGAGTCGTCTGAATCAAATCCCCCATTCGAGTTAAACTGAGAATCAATATATTTTGAGCCACGGTTAAGCTTTCTCCTGCATCAATTGGTCCAGCATCATTAACAATGTCTCAGTGTCATTCAAATCACCTTCACCATTATGAATGTGGGTGGTCAGGGTTTTTAGTGAGAAATTCTTTGTCCCTTCAAATTCTTCCAAGTATTCTCCCAATGTTGTATCTCTTCCCGCCTTTTCAATGAAATAAGATAAAGGATCTAGTCTACTCTCTTCGTTTTTTTGGAGAGAATCAACTCTATTGATGAAGACATGAATCAATAACTCCTGCATCCGATGCTCGATAGTATGTTCTGCTAAAACCCTATGATAAGAACGATTGGCTATTTCATTTCTTTTATCCGGATTTGCAATATAGAAAATGATCTGATCCTTTAACTCATCAAGAGAGTTAAAAACCACTAGTTCTTCATCGACATTAAAAAGGTTTAGGAGGTCAGAGCGGTTATCCAACAATTGGAATCCCTTACAGGATGCGATCTCAAAGGTTCTTGGATTAACAAAATCACCATCCGGATTTATCCCGTAATGGTACAAAGAAGAGTGAAGGTTCAGATTAATTTTTGCCGCATTGTAAATATTTACTGTTTCATCTGTACTTACCCTCTTATTATCATTTTGAACTCGTTTTCCTATAGGCGAGTCCAAATCCCAACCCGTTCCCCATATTTTAAAATCCATATCCAGCAGTCGCGGAAAAGATTGCACTCTGTTATGATAGGCTGCACCCATAAAAGAAAGATCCGCTTTATATAATTTCTTCTGCTCAAAAGACAATTCCAAAGGTCGGTGAACATCAGAATGTGCAGCCTGTGGCAGGTAATAACAATCTTTTACCCCAGCAGAAATTAACTCTGGATGAAATTCATCCTTTTGTATTGTAAAAAAGTGATCGTATGCCGATGCTACTTCTTTCCAATATGGTAAAGTTCGAAAATCCTCGACAAACCAAAAAGTGACGGGAATTTCCAGTTCTTTCAAACGAAGGATGGCCTCAGGTGATAAGGGAGCCTGCGCCAATGCGAGGATCATATCTGGCCTGAACTCAGCAGCCTTTGCAACTGTGATCTCACCCATTAAGTTTAGGAACTTCTGCGACAAAAAATCTGCATTGGTCTTTATTTTTGTGGTTTCTTTAAGAGAGAAAAATCCGTCGGCAAACTTATCGCAATCCACCGTCTCCACTTCATGGCCTAAATTTTTTAATGCATCTACGCAATAGTTTGCCGTAGGCAGAGAACCTCCA
>CALJGH010000148.1 GCA_938073925.1 uncultured Nitrospinaceae bacterium | reverse complement strand
GTTGGAAAAAGCACTGCAAGCCGATCCATCAAATAAAAAGTTCAGAAAACTTTACGATCGGGTTACTGCTTCCTAAAGTTTTAATCTTAAAATTCGCAATACTTGCTTCTCGAATTAGCATGGATGTACAATAGCCGGATGAACAATCCAAATTCTGATTCTCCCGAAACAATCTCCGGTTTAAAAAAAATTCTCTCTGATCATAATAAATGGCTGGATTCAAATGGGCAGGAGGGAGTTTTTGCTGACTTAAAAAACTGCAAGCTTAAGGGCGCCGTATTAATAGGTGCAAACTTGAAAAATGCGAATCTTGAAGGAGCCTACCTTTACGGTGCATATTTAAAAAATGCCAATCTTGAAAATGCAAACCTTGAGGGGGCAAATTTGAGAGGGGCAAATTTACGATGGGCAAATCTAAAAAACACCAATATGAATAATGCCAATCTTGTGCGGGCTGATTTGATGCAGGCGGTCCTGAAAGATACCCTGCTGGAAGGTGCAAATCTGAAAATGGCTGAGGGCCTTACTATTGATCAATTAAAAGATGCAACTACAAATACGGAAACAATCCTGCCAGAATCTCTGAACCAAAAATAGTTTATTGGAAAACCATTTTTGCAGAATCCACCATACCCCGAACGGTTGACGTTGCTTCTTGAACAGCCGTTGGTTCATAACCACAGTGAGCAGTGCAGTCAGCACATTTTTTGTTATTTTCGTGACCGTAGTTTTCCCATTCCGTCGTTTCCATTAATTCCTTAAATGTTTCAGCATAGCCATCATCAAGAAGGTAGCAGGGCTTTTGCCAACCCAAAACAGAGTAATTCGGATTGCCCCAAGGCGTACAGGAATAGTCACGCTTACCTCTTAAAAACTCCAAATAGAGTGGGGAATGATTGATATCCCACCGACCGTTCTTGTTTTTTTCAAGAAGCTTATCAAAAAATTCAAAGGTTTTCTTTCTACCAAAAAAATGATCCTGATCCGGAGCATCAGGGTATCTGAAAGCAGAGGCCATTGTAATTCCATCTATACCAAGGGGTTTTAAAAAATCTAAAAACTTTTCGGCATCTTCAACAGTGGTATCTTCAAAAAAGGTAGTCGCACTGGTAACTCTAAAACCCTTTTTTTTAGCTTCTCTAACAGCTTCAGTAGCTAGTTTGAATGTACCCTCCTGATCGACAACCCGGTCATGGACCTTTTCCATTCCATCAAGATGCACAGAGAGAGTCAGGTAAGGGCTTACTGGCAAGCGATCTAGAAAGTCTTTTAATAATATGGCGTTGGTGCATAGATAAATAAATTTTTTCATTGCAATCAGGCCTTCGACTATTTCTACAATAGCCGGATGCATTAAAGGCTCACCGCCTGCAATAGAAATAACAGGAGCTCCACATTCCCTAGCCGCTTTAAAACATTGTTCAGGACTCATATTTTGTTTTAATATTTCGGTGGGCTTTTGGATTTTCCCACAGCCAATACATTCCAGATTGCACCGGAATAAAGGCTCAAGCATCATTACCAAAGGATAACGTTTGTTTCCTTTCATCTTTTGCCTGAAAATATAGGAGCCTATTTTAAAGGCTTGAAAAATGGGAACGGGCATGGAATCAATTTATTTAAGGTTGGATTAATAGAAAAAATTATTTTTTAAACTCTAAAGTGAAGAAATTATATTATAAGATGCTTCGAGGCAAGAACAAAGAATATTATCGTTTTAAATCAACAGGTATCAACTCTTTGAAGAAAGTTTTCATATTACTAGTAATCGCTGTTCTTGCTCTGGCTTTCGATGGGACACTGTCCAAAGATATATTTGATTATCAGTTAAGCAGCTTTTCAGATTGGATGACAGCAATCCTGATAATTGCGATCCTCCTTACCATAGCCTGGACCGACTCGGCAAAAAGTGATGACAATAAGAACATCCCAGAGTGATATTCATTTGTGTTAGTTTATTTAGAGTATTTCGTATTTTCAGGACGAATTTTTTAACAAGCTCAGGAGAGCATAAGGTTCTACAGGTCCATCAGCCTGCACCCAAACGCTTCCATTACCGCCATGGGCAACCGAAATGCTTTCTCCAGAAACTTTCTCCATAGCTTTAATTTTAAACTTATATTGTCCGCTAGGGGAAAGGCATTCGACTTCATCCTCTAATTCCATTCTATTTCTAACATCAACTTCCATCCATCCCGGTCGTTCATTCACCACTTGACCTCCGAAAACTTGTGGCTGTTCGGTTTCCTGCGGTGAGTCAAATCTTTCTGTGTCACGGTTCGCAGCAGAAATTAAAAATGCCGACGTAAAACCCCTGTTAGCCGTCTTCCCTATTTCCGCAATCAAACCGGGATTAAAGTCTCTGTTCTCTTCTAAATCATCAAGAGCCCGTCGATAAGCTCGAGTAACTAATGAGAGGTAATAAATTGATTTAGAGCGCCCTTCAATTTTAAATGACATGATCCCAGCTTTTTTCATTGGACCCAGAAATTCTATGGCTCGAAGGTCTTTCGAGTTCATTATGTAGGTACCATGCTCATCTTCTTCAACCGGCATTAACTCTCCATCTCTCTGCTTTTCCTCAATTGCGTAGTTACCTTTCAGAGGCTGGTATTCTTCCGTTTCATTGCCCTTTTCCTCATGAACATCATATTCCCATCTGCAACTATTAGTGCAAGTTCCTTGATTTGCATCCCGGTGATTAAAATAATTCGATAACAAACATCGACCCGAATAAGCGATACAAATTGCACCATGCACAAAAGCTTCTAATTCCATTCCAGGAACGCGCGTATGCATGTCGGTGATTTCTTCTAAAGTTAATTCACGCGACAAAATAATCCGCTCCACTCCTAAATTGTACCAAAATTCAACGGAGGGCCAATTAATGGTGTTCGTTTGCACTGATAAATGAATGGGAATTTCAGGAAATTCCTTAAGAGCAAACTGGATCATTCCCGGATCC
This sequence comes from uncultured Nitrospinaceae bacterium, assembly GCA_938073925.1. Lineage (GTDB taxonomy): Bacteria > Nitrospinota > Nitrospinia > Nitrospinales > VA-1 > UBA8687. The sequence goes on along the minus strand of CALJGH010000148.1, from coordinate 769 downwards.
GCCATTATAAAAGCATCGGGCCCCATCTCAGCATGTTGAGCTAAAGATTTTTTAAATGATTCAATTTTTCTATTGGGAGGAAGAATGTTAGCGGTTACATAAAGTTTTTTACCCATTTTATGGGTGTAATCAATTGCCTCTTTCAACAAATTATCTTTAAATGGATTTTCTTTTGCCCTGAGAGAAAATTTTGGGATTCCCGCATAAACCGCGTCGGCACCATAGGCAAGAGCATATTTTAGTTTTTCCGGACTGCCTGCAGGGGATAATAATTCCATAGTGTTCTAAAAGTTTTTAATACTGTTATTTAGGTAATGAATACGATTAGTTAGCTTACACCATATTCATTCCTTACCGCAAGCTTACAAACCGAGGAGGAAAACTATTAGGACAGTGGAAAAAACAGAGGGGAAATTTAGAAACCTTTACCCATAGAATCGGGAGGGGTTTTACCATCCTGCAAATCTTCTACAAGTCGGAGAGTGGAACGCAAACGTTTGGCAAGAACCTTAAGGATAGGCATTAACGCTTGTGCATTATGTTGGGCAAGGGAGTTAAAAGCTTCCTGTGTCATAATTGAAATAGAGCAATCTTCCAAGGCGACTACACTAGCAGAACGGGGCAAACCGTCAATCAATCCCATTTCGCCAAAAATATCATTTTCCTGCAAAATACCAATGCACTGTCTTTCACCGTTCGGCCTTTTCTTGGAAACTTCCACGCTACCCGATTCGATGATATAAGCGCAATCGCTCAACATACCCTCTTT
>CALJGH010000147.1 GCA_938073925.1 uncultured Nitrospinaceae bacterium | reverse complement strand
CTATGGAGGCAATCAGGATGAGGGAGTGGTGGAAGCCGAAGCTATTCTTGCGGAAATGGAAAAACTGCCTGAAGCACCGGATATACCGATGCCTGAAAATGTGAAAACGATTATCGATTCTTCTAAGAAAAAGATCGTTTTTTCACCGACCGTAATTCCTTGGCAAAAGATCGGGCAAATTTATTTTATGCTGACAGAGCAAATTGCCAGATATTACCACTCCGACTCTACTTTCCCCATTTACGAAGTACGCGTTTGCGATTTGCTCAAGTCGGTTGCCGATTCTCTAGAGGGGGTTGCTCGATTAGGCCAGAAACCCGTATTGAATAAAATTTTAAAAATTCGAGTCTCAAAATTGACGCAAGCGAAAGACATTGCTCTCCCTCTAGGGCAAAACAAGATTTTGGAATGGGTGAACAAGTATCAGGTAGGCGGTATCGCTAAGTGGTCGCATACATTATATAAAACCCTGAAAAAAAAACAGCCAGAAATCCTTTTGCGAGATGTGGCGTTTGGAGTTGTTAAAGAGGGCGGTAAACGCTGGCTGGTTTTATACCTTCACGGTAAAGTTGCTGCTGAAGCGAACAAACTTTATGGTCCCAATCCTTAAATTAATTTTTACTTATGTAACAAGTAGGAAACTCGGATACCGCTGGTATAGACATCGGCCCAGTGAGAGAATTTTTTTTGATCGGGTGTGAGCAAGTCGTGATAAGTGCAAGGCCGGGTTCCATATGTTGACCAGTCCATTTTTTTGAATTGGGCGTTCAGAGACTGGAACCAGATTTCAAGTAACTCAGCGCTCGGCAAGGTGATCAGGCTGAGGTCTTTGCTGCGATAATCAAAGGAATGTGGCAGTGTGTAATCCTTTTTTTCGGGTTGCGTCAACGCGGTGAGAAGAATCGGAAGTTTTAGTGTTTCTTCATTTACACTTTCATAAACCTGCGGGGCCTCTTTCCCTTGAATAGCAGCATAGGCCGCTGTGAAAGTGTCTAGGATTACCGTTTCTTTTGCCGCACGCAACATGAGCTTGAGCAGTCGATAAGGTTCGGTTGTGTAATAAAGCATTCCCAAGCAAAGCACAGTGTCAAAACTTCCTTCCTCAATATTCTCCAAATATTCCAGAGCATTGCCAACGGCCATGGAATATTTTTCTTTTGCAATATTTAGTTCCTTAAATAATTCCTGTCCTAACCGAATCATGTTTTCTTCTGTATCTATTCCCTCAATGAAATCGGCACCGGATTCTAAAGCCGCATAAGCGAATGTTCCCATATGGGATCCAACATCAAGAATTCTTTTTCCTTGGATATATTCTTGATTTTTTACCAGCAGATGGTCAAGCCTGGCATTGAGGCATTCGGGGTGATAGGGAATGGCCCATCGGTTTTTCCGGGTTTCGCGGGTCAGAAAGGGGGAATCGTCGGAAATTAGAGTTTTTTTCATTTCGAGAGAAAAAGATTATTTTTTATACTTTTATGATTTTTTTTGATCCGATTTTGAATGTAGCAGAAAAACCGGAACTATCAAATTTTAAAGGGATTTCTATTCTATAGTGAGCGAGGTGGAAATTTGACCGCTAGAAAGGAAGTGACTCCGCATTCATTACGGCAGTCTTTCACAGCTTTCATGCTTGCCAAAGGTAACGATAAGGCTTCGGTGTAATTATTATTAGGTCGTCGTGCCCCGTAATTATATTAAGCAGATCGACTATGAAATTTTCAAAACCCCCGTCTTCCTTTATTGAAAAGGAGCGGGGGTTTCCTTTTATTTTTATCTGAAATCAATCTACCGGTTGGTATTGCATATTGCGGCGTTGAGGGGTGAAGCCGCCATCGGTGATGAGCCTTTTAATTTCTTCTTCGTCGAGGCAATAGACAGTGCCTGCGGCGGCCACTACATTTTCTTCCATCATTGTACTTCCCATATCGTTGGCTCCATAGTAAAGAGAAACCTGACCAATTTTAGGTCCTTGTGTTACCCATGAGGATTGCAAATTATCAAAGTTGTCGAGAAAAATTCTGCTGATAGCCAGAGTCTTTAAATAATCGAATCCGCTAACGGCTGTTTTTATTCCTGTTTGTCCTTGTAGCTCGGTGTTCCCCGGTTGAAACCCCCATGCAATAAAAGCGGTGAAGCCTCCTGTTTTATCCTGCAATTGACGGAGCCGATTGAGGTGTTCAATTCGCTCTTCCAAGGTTTCCACATGACCGAACATCATGGTAGCGGTAGTGGGGATATCCATTTGATGCGCTTGCTCCATTACTTCCAGCCACTCGTCACTGTTGCATTTTTTTGGACTGATGATTTGCCGTACCCGATCCACGAGAATTTCTGCGCCGCCGCCGGGTATGGAGTCTAGCCCCGCGGCCTTCATTCTTTTTAAAGTTTCATTTAGAGATATTTTAGATATCCGGCTGGTATGCAGTATCTCGGAAGGCGAGAGTGCATGGAGATGGATATTATATTTTGCTTTGATATTTTTAAACAAGTCTTCAAAATAATCGATTTTGAGATTGTTATTATGCCCACCCTGAAGCAAAATCTGTTGTCCACCAAGTACCAGGGTTTCTTCGATTTTTTTTGCAATGGTTTCAAAAGGCAGGACGTATGCATCTTTGTCAGACTCTTTTCGGTAAAAAGCACAGAAGGAACAGTCGGTGACGCAGATGTTAGTGTAGTTGATATTGCGATCAACGATATAGGTTACCGTTTTATCTTTTTTAATTTTTTTTCGAGTCAGTCGCGATGCCACGTTTCCCAGCAATAAAATATCTTTTGTGCTGAACAGTTTAACCGCTTCAGAAGCTTCAAGGCGTTGCCCTGCAATTGATTTTTCTAGGATGGATTCAGTCATTGGGAATGTCGCAATGGATTTCCAGATGGTTGTAATCGGGATCATTGAAGTAGATGGACTCTCCATTGCCTCGCTTAACCGGGCCGTTATCTATATGGATATTTTTAGATTGAAGTTCTTTGACGATATTTTCAAAGTCAGTTGGGTTAGCTTCGAAGGCAAGGTGTAGATAGCCTTCTTCGCTTAGAATGTTCATGGCTTCTTTCACTTCCAGTTCAGGGGCCTCAAAAAGGGCGATGGCGGCGTTTCCGGTTTCCAGCATAAGATGCCGCAGTCCTTTGGAAAATCGATGTGTTACTTGGAATCCCAATATGTCGATGTAGAACCTTTCGGCTCGATCGAGATCCTTTACATTGAGAGCAATATGATGAATACCTTTGAGTTGCATGATAAGAAACTAAAGTGTTCCGGGGCCGGCACCAGCAGGTAGTGAGAGTCCATCAACACCTAGATCACCCATTGCCTCTTCTTCGGTTACTACAAAAATATGGTATCCGAATTTACTTTTTATGGGGCCGCGTATTTCTCCCACAGGGGTTTCCATTGCGGCTTTTTCAAGTTCGGGCGCGGAGGTATTGAATTCGATAAAGCCTAAATCGCCGCCTTTGTTTCGAGTTCCGCAGGCACTGTATTTTTTTGCCATTTTTGCAAACATCTTAAACAGCATTTCTTTGTCCTTGTACTCATCATCTTTAAAATGATCGAGCAGAACATTTGCCAGTTCTTCTGTGGTTAAAACGATATGACTGACTCGAATAGATCTTATGGGTGACATTATGGCATCCTCGCCCTTTACGTTGTGGAGTAATTTATATGTCCAAATTATACGGGAACTGCCAGTAAAAAAGAAGGGATTTAAGACTTATAGTAGTTCTCAATGGCATCGAGTAAGGATGAGACCGTATATTCCTGGGGAAGGATATCGACCTTCAATCCGGCCTCTTCTGCAGTTTTTGCGGTGACGGGGCCAATACAAGCGATGCGGGTTTTCTTAATTTTCGGTAAGAGAGCTTCTCCGGTTAAGGCGAGAAAATTTTTGACGGTGGACGACGAGGTGAATGTCAGTACATCGATATTCTCTGAGTGCAGTCTTTTTGCCAGAGCATCGGATTTGCTTCTCGGTAAAACGGTTTGGTAAGCAGGAGCGACATCCACTTCTGCTCCCATTTCTCGAAGTTTTTCAGGGAGAACTTCGCGGGCAACGGTAGCGCGGGGAATGAGGAAACGTTTCCCATAAATGTTTTCTTTGCCAATACTTTCTATTAGAGATTCGGCGACAAAATCTTCAGGAACGACATCGACGCAAACTCCCAGATCATGGACGGCTTCGGCTGTTTTCGGTCCAATGGTAAAGACTCGTACCCCTTTTAAATTGCGGATGTCTTGTTGGATTTCTTTGAGACGTTGTGAAAAAAAACGGACTCCGTTAACGCTGGTAAAAATGAGACCATCGTAACGAGAAAGGTTATTCAATGCGTCATCAAGTGGTGCCCAGTCATCGGGTGCAATCGTTTCGATGACCGGGAAGAAAAAAGGTTCTGCGCCCAATTCCCGCAACCGATCAATCATGCTTTCGGCCTGGTCTCCCTTACGGGTTACTACAATGGTTTTACCGAAAAGGGGTAAGTGTTCATACCATTCTATATCGGGTTTGAGATTGACAACTTCACCGATGATGGTGAGGGCGGGGGGTGAGATTTTTTCTTTGGAAGCGATTTCTACAATGGTAGAGAGAGTTCCTTTCCAGGTTTTCTGGCGCGCGGTGCTTCCCCATTGAATAACGGCAATGGGTGTTTCTGGGCTTTTACCAAACTTCATTAGTTTTTCCACGATCAAAACCAATTTGCGCGCGCCCATCAAGAACACGAGGGTGCCCGATCGGGAAGCTATTTTTTCCCAGTCGATATGGATGTCGTCCTGATTTATTTCATTACTTCCTGTGATAATGGAAAGGGTGGAAGAAAGATGCCGATGAGTCAAAGGAATGCCAGCATAGGCCGCAACCCCGGTTACCGATGTGACACCGGGAACAATGAGAAAGGGAATTTGTAGCTTGCTGACGGCTTGAATTTCTTCACCGCCACGGCCAAAAATAAAAGGATCTCCGCCTTTGAGTCGTACAACAACTTTTCCTTCTTTGGATTTTTCAACAAGCAGAGCGTTAATTTTTTCCTGCTTGAGACTGGCAACACCTTCTTTTTTGCCAACGTAGATAATTTCTGTTTCTTTTTGCGTAAAACGTAACAGGTCTTCGTTGACCAGATGGTCGAAAAGAACGACATCGGCTTTTTGTAGCCAGTGTTTCCCCTGCAAGGTCATCAGACCCGCATCCCCTGGCCCGGCACCAACGAGAATTACTTTTCCCTGTTTGTTGTTTGAATTATTCATTTTTGGAATGAAGGTAATTGGCGATATTTGCAAAGTCGGACATGGATAGGGTTTCGCCTCGTCTGGAAAGGTCAATGCCGGCAAGTCGGGCTTGTTCGAATTTATCTTCCCATGGTTTTAGGTTATTTTTGAGCATTTTTCGTTTGTGCAAAAATGCCGCATTGACTATTTTAAAAAAAAGTTGTGGGTCTTCAACTTGCACGCTGGGTTGCGGCAGTGGTTTCAGTGAAAAAAGAGAAGAATCTATTTTGGGTCGCGGTGAGAAAGCCGTGTTGGGTATTTCCAGCAAGCGTTCAACTTTACAATGGTACTGCACATAAACCGAAAGCGAACTGTACTCTTTATTGCACGGTTCCGCTGTCAGCCGATCGACGACTTCTTTCTGCATCATAAGGGTCATGGACTGAATTCGGTTGCCAAAATGAATCAGCTTTTTCATTATATGCGTGGCCGCATAGTAAGGAAGGTTGGACACGACTTTGAAGCCTGGCTCGAGAGAAGCATAGTCGAATTTTGCGGCATCGTTTTCTATTATTCTGAAAGAAGGGGTATCAGAAAAACGGGTTTCCAATTCCCGGCATAGTTTTGGGTCTAGCTCAATAGCCGTCAGGAAACGGACTATAGGGATGAGTCGTTGCGTGAGAACGCCCTTTCCGGGTCCGATTTCAACGACGTGATCATCAGGTTGTATATTTGCCAACGTGATAATGTTGTGCGCAATTTCAGAATCGACAAGAAAGTTTTGCCCGAGAGGCCTTTTTCTCATTGCATGGAAAGAGTGGATTGCGACAACCGGCCCGCAGTTTTTAATGCCAGTTTAAGGTTTTCTGCAGAGGCTTTATTGCGACCCACAATATCATAGGCCGTGCCATGGTCCACCGAGGTTCGCAAAATAGGCAGGCCCATCGTTATATTGACACTCATGCCGTTCATTTTTACAGGGATCATGCCCTGATCGTGATACATGCAGATGACCGCGTCGTATTTTTCGGATGCCACTCTTTGAAACAAGGCATCGGCTGGATAGGGGCCACTTGCTTGAATGCCTTCCTGCTGAGCAATTTTTAATGCGGGAAGGATGAACTTGATTTCTTCCAGCCCAAAAATACCCCCATCGCCGCAATGCGGATTAAGACCGACCACCGCAATGCTGGGAATATCTGTAACATATTTCTGCAACCAGTCATTTGTTAGTCGGATGCTTTGCAAAACATTTTCTTCGGTAATTTGTGATTTGACCTGGTCCAAAGGAAGATGTGTTGTTACCAATATCACACGTAGTGAATTGCCTTCCATCATAAGGCTGGAATTTTTAGAGCCTGTCAGGTGACCTAATAGTTCAGTATGTCCCGGAAAATGATGACCTGCCAAATGTAAGCTTTGTTTGTTGATGGGGCCGGTAGTGATGGCGGCTACTTTGTCTTTGAGAGCGAGCTCGACGGCTTTTTGGATGGCTTCGTAACTGGCCTTGCCGCCTTCTGCGGAAGGTTTTCCCATGGGAAGTGCTTCGGATACATTGTTAAGGTCGAGAACATCTATGGTGCAGGTCTGGTACCAACCTTCTTCAGGTGAAGTTACCGAATGGATGAGAATTTCCGGTGCAATTTGCTTTGCGGTTCTTTTAAGTAACTCGGCATCGCCAATTACCAGAATCCGGTTGTTGATCGATAAGAGCTCGTCCTGAAACGCTTTGACAATTATTTCAGGGCCTATCCCAGCAGGGTCACCGAGAGTTAATCCAATGATGGCTTCCATTTATTGTTCGATATAAGTAATTGAGGGGAACGGCTCTACAAAAAAATCAACGAACCTCATTTGATGTGACAACTTTCCTCGTTCTTGGAAGCCAAGAGCGGGGAAAGGCTGAAACCATTTTTATGAGATTACTATTTCCTAAGTTCGTGAATTTTCCCTGCAGACTTTCCCTTACCTGCAACAGGCTTTGGGCTTGCATCGAGAATTTTCTTATCCACGTTATTCTCATATTCTTTAAAATTTTCAATAAACTGGTTGGCCAGTTCATTGGCTTTTTCGTCATACGCTTCCGGATTTTTCCAGGTATTTCTGGGAAACAGGTATTCCTTCGGTACGCCTTTAATAACCAGAGGGATTTGTATCCCGAACACCGGATCGGTTTCGGTTTCAACATTGTCCAGTTGACCTTCGAGAATAGCCTTGATCATAGCGCGGGTATATTTGATTTCGATTCTTTTCCCTACCCCGTAAGCTCCTCCCGTCCAACCGGTGTTGACGAGCCAGCAGGAGACTTTATGCTTGTCAATTCTTTCCCCGAGCATATCGGCATAAACCGAAGGGTGCAATGACATGAAGGGCGCACCAAAACAGGTGCTGAAAATAGCTGTTGGTTCGCGGCTCATGCCTTTTTCGGTGCCCGCAACCTTGGCGGTGTAACCGGAAATGAAATGGTACATGGCTTGTTCGGGTGTTAATTTTGAAACCGGGGGCATGACACCGTAAGCATCGCAGGTGAGCATGATTACATTATTAGGATGCCCACCCATGCCTTCAAGCACCGCGTTGTTAATATGGGTGATGGGGTAGCTGGCACGTGTGTTTTCAGTCAGACTGGCATCGTCCAAATCCAGCCGTCGTGCATCTTTGCTCAGAACCACGTTCTCAAGCAAGGTACCGAATTTACGTGTGCATTCAAAAATCTCTGGCTCAGACTCTTGGGAGAGGCGGATCACTTTGGCATAACAACCGCCTTCAAAATTAAAAACACCGCGATCACTCCACCCGTGTTCATCGTCACCGATCAGTTTCCTTTTCGGATCGGCGGACAACGTGGTTTTGCCAGTTCCAGAAAGACCAAAAAATATTGAGGAATCGCCTTTGCTGCCAATATTTGCCGAACAATGCATAGATAAAACGGACTGCTTTTGTGGCAACAGGTAATTTAAAATGGAGAAAACGGATTTCTTGATTTCACCCGCGTAGCTGGTACCTCCAATAAGAACCAACTGCCTGCCAAAGTCAACAATGACAAAAACCTCTGAATTTGTTCCATCTATAGCTGGTACAGCTTTGAAGTCTGGCACGTGCATGATGGTAAATGCGGGGTCGTGATTTTCCAGCTTTGCCATATCGCGTATCTGGATAAACATATTTCGCGCAAAAAGACTGTGCCACGCATGCTCCGTTATAACCCGGATATGAGTCTGATGTTCGGGGTCGCAACCAGCGCAACAATCTTGAACATAGACTTCCTTACCTTGCAAGTAGGCAAGAATGCGAGAATAGAGGGCTTCAAATTGTTCTACAGAAAAGGGGCGGTTTACTTTTCCCCACCAGATATTTTCCTGACTTGAAGGCTCTTGTACAATAAACTTGTCGTTAGGTGCTCTACCTGTGTGTTCACCTGTGGTAACGCAAACAGGGCCAAGATGCGACAATTGGCCTTCTTTATTGGCTATGATATGTTCGTAAAGCTGTGGAGTGGATAAATTCCAGTTGATTTTTTTTAAGTTTTTGAGGCCGTGAGTTTCCAAACCTACTTTGTGTTTTAAAACGTTTTGCGGCATGGACAAAATTCCTTTATGATAAGGCGGTGAGCGTCCGTAAACCCTTACTGGGAAACAGTTTTCCCTGTTCATCAGGCCTACTAATAAACCATAATTTATTTTAGCATATAAAATAAAAATGAAAATAGGTTTTTGGGGCTAAAACTCTAATTCTTATCGGTTAAAAACAGGAATCCTTAAAATGTTCAATTTTCTGGAAAAAAAGGCAAAAGAGCCAGTAATTAAGGTGCTCGCCCGAGAACGTACCCAGTATAACGACATTTATGTCATTCAAAATGGCGACTACCGGGAGCTTTGGTTTAAGGGTAATGGCGATTATTTCCTGCAAAGCAGGGTGAATACTGAGCAGCAAAAGCAATTGGCACTGGTCTATTCCAATATGATGATGGCATCTTTACTTTTTTGCCCCAAGCCGCGCAGGTTATTGATGATCGGATTAGGGGGGGCTGCGGTCACCAATTTTCTAAGCGAACAGTTCCCGAGTTTGCACATTGATGTTGTGGACATTGACCCCAAAGTAATTGAAGTTTCCAAAAAGTATTTTTATCTGCGTGAATCTAATCGTTATCGAATCTTTGAAGAAGACGGCAGGGTGTTCATTCAGAACCGAAAAGGACAGGAGCCGTATGATTGGATTATTCTCGATGCGTTCAAAAGTGGATCCATTCCCTACCATTTAAAGACCTGTGAGTTTTATAAAGAGATCCGCTTTATTTTAAAATCCGATGGAATTGTGGGTTCGAACTTGTATGGCAAGGGGAATTCTTTAAAACCACGAGATATAAAAACCTTCATGTCGGTTTTTCCGAATATTTATTGTTTCGAGGATTCCGAACGCGTTGCAACCGTATTGATCGCCAATGGTGGGGAACGTTGGTCTGAAGAAAAGATACACGAGAGTGCGAAAATTTTTAATGAAATATCCGAACCGTTTTTGATGAAGGAGGTTGCCAAAACCTATCGACCGGGAAAGTTTTTTAACGAATCTGCAGCGAAGTTTGACGACCACTTTTCAGAGAAGGGTTTTCTGCATGACGTGGAAAAGGAAAACCGCTCAAGCACGAAGCCCAGACGGTATCCGATAAAAAATATTCACTAAAAAATGAGAGAGTGGCTTTTTAAGAGGGGAGATTGAAAACCTGCACTTTCCTACCGTCAAAGTTAGATACAGCCAACCGATCATTGTGAATAGAAAGTCCTGCTGTTTTACCAAGTTCTCCGGTTCTGTTTCCTTGTTTGCGATAGATGTCAATGACTTCGAGGTTGTTGTTCAAATGAATGATCTGGTTGTTCCAGAAATCGGAAGCAAATATTCCATGCTTCGGATCGCAGGCAATACGATAAATCTCATCGAAACCCAGACCTTCCCGTGGTACTTGGTTGATTAATTTGCCAGCGGCATCGAAATGTTTCAATAAGAATTCTGAGCGGTCACCTACAAGGGTTCCTCCATTTTCCAGGCAAAAAACGCCGCAGGGTGCCTGCAGGTTTTTTGATTGTTCTGTAGCGAGGGGAGTTGCTTTCCCATTCGAGTCGAAGATCGTAATCCTGTTGTTGTCGAGATCGGCGATATGAATTTGGCCTTGAAAGTCTATTGAAAGCGAAAACACATGACCGAGAACACCTTCTTCAAATTGAAGAATGAAATTTCCTTCCGCATCAAATTTTTTAACCACTCCATTTCCTTCATCGATGACATAAATATTGTCGTGACTGTCGGTCGCTAAGTCGATCGGATATTTAAAAGATCCTGAGGTGTTTCCCCAGGTTCCAAAATGAAATTTATATTTTCCTTCTGGTGAATAGCAATGAATATGGTGGTTTTCATAGTCGGCTACCAAAAGGTCTCCTTTGCTATTATGGGTAAGACCTTGAGGGATTAAAGGCAATCCGATTTCTGGGCCAACTTTGCTTATAGAAAAAACTTGCTCTAGCTGCGTGTCTGGAGCATATATATTTGTCTTTGTGAAATTTAGAATCAGGTCGAGCAAATTTTTTGATCGCATGCTTCTCTTAAGTTTCAGCTCTAATCGATCTATATTTGCCTGGAGTTGGGTAATATCTGCATCCACTTTTATGGATGCATCAATCTCGGAGATATCATGAGCGGATTCAAGCTGTTTTTGCTGCGACCTCAAAGCTGATATTTCAAAAAATTTTGATTTTCGCTCGCGGGAAAATTCCACGGTGTCGTTGTTTAACTTTTTTGCATAGATTGCAAGTTCATCGAGCAATTGCGCATTATCGTGGGGTTGATTTAAAACCTGAGCTAATGCTGCTCCTGCAATCAGTCGGTGCAGGTTGAGATTTTCATTGATATCAAGCCCTTTAATCATCCGACGTATGAGGTTCAGCTGGAATTCAAAAACGGCGATATTGTTGTTTATGCCAATGGGGGTTATTTTGTCTTCTGTTCCTACCTGTCTTTGTTGTGCATCCAAATCTCTTCTTTGTCGCTCCATATCATCCAACTGATTCAATAGCTCCCCGGACTTTTCTTCGAAAATAGATTGTGCTTTCAGTGCGGAGAGGCATTGTGCGACAAGTTTGCTTTTCTGATTTTCAAGAGAAGCAGAATTATATTTATTCGGACCCCATAGCAATATCCCGTTTTCAAATTTAATTTCAGCGGCTTGTGATTGCAGGACTCGGGCAGTTTGCGCTATATCCAGGTTTTCAGAATCAAAAGCGACCGGTGAAAAATCATCGAGGCTGGGTTCTAAAATGGAAATGTTTTTATTTTCCCAATAAGGCATGACTGAATCCAGGGTTTCCAGGAATTGCGGCTCCAAAAATTCCATTGTTTGCCAATGTTCATGGAAGCGGATCATTATGCGGGTCGCATTCTCGGAGAAAATGGGACTTGAGGTCAGGTCACGAAGAAGTTTTCTATTTTTTTCATTATCGATTGCCTGACGAGCTAGAACTTTCAAAACTTGGAAATGGGTTCGCATTTGAAATTGCAAATGCAAGAGAAGGTCCATGAGTCTGTTGCTGTAATAATTTTTTATGAGAAAAGAGGGGAGTTGGTCACCTCCGGCATCTCCCAAAATTTGCACCATGGACTCTTCACATTTTTCTTTCTGGTCAAAGTATTCATTGATAATACCTACCGAAGAATTCCACTGGCGATCCAGCAGGCTTGTTATGCTTTCCATTTGCGTTTCATTTATTTCACTTTCAATCAAGTAGTAAATGAAACTGTAAAATTGTTGTGTCGTTTTTCGAAAGGAATAAAAAGTATTACGGGTTTGTCGAAAATTTTCTCTGTCTTCCTGCTCGTATTTGTAAAGGTCCTTGTTGAACTTGCGCAGTCCTTGCGGGTCACTTTGGGTTAACTGTTGTTCCTGCATCTGAAGCTCATTGAGTTTTTGAGCTGCCTCTTGCCAGGACTCGAAAGCGGTTGTCATGCTTTTTCTTGATTCGTTGAGTTGGTTTTCGATCAATGGAATTGCAAGATCAATGCTTGATCCGGTAATTTCTTTCCCTTCAAAAGCCAGTCGGCTGAGATGAAGAGGCACTTCTGATTTTTTTTCTGCAGAATTTTTGCTGAGCAGGCCTAATGTTTGCTCCAGAGCTGCTAACGATTTAGGGTCGTTTCCATTTTTTGCTTGTACTAGCGAAAAATAGTAAATGTGTTCTGGATTCAGAGGCTCGCTCGTTGCTAATTTTTCTGCCAGAGTGCTTTCTGAGTCTGTCGGAATTTGGTACTTCAATATTTTGGTGTCAAATGTTGAACCTATAAATAAATTTCCTGTAGAATCTACCAGCGTTAAGCAGGGTGCTTCCAGAGGTGTTTCGTCGTGTTCAATCGTGTTTAAATATTGACCGAAGGAAGTGAATATTTGGATCCGGTTATTGTTCAGGTCGGCGATATACAATAAATCATTGGCGGCGATCGAAACACAAAGTGGATATTGAAACTGTCCCGGCTCCTCCCCTTGTTCTCCGAAAGTTAATATTTCCTGCCAATTTTTATCAAATTTTCGGATGCGGTGATTGCCGCTATCTGTGACGAAATAATTTTCACAACTGTCCGTGGCGATGGAGGTGGGGAACTCGAATAGAGGTCGAGCCAATAGGTTCAAAGGCGTTTCATAATTGTCCGCTAGTTCCTCTTCCAAAACCGTTCCTCTTTGTCCTATCCACCCTAAGGATTTACCATGACCATCGAAGAATTGAATCCGGTGATTGTATCTTTCTACAACAATCAAAGTTCCTGATGAGTCGATAAGGATGTCATAAGGTTCGTTCAATTCGCCTTTGCCCTCACCACATGAGCCAAAAGATAGAAGCGTTTTGCCCTGTGAATCGAATTTTTGTATTCGGTGGTTCCAACTGTCGGCGACAAAAATATTTCCTTCTTTATCTACTGCGATGCCTTTGGGATATTGAAGCTGGCCTTGTTTCTTGCCTTTTTCGCCAAAACTGGTTATCAGATTGAATTGCGGATCGTAAATCTGAATGCGGTGATTGAAATCGTCTGCTAAGAGAATATTCCCTTCATGAGTGAAGCATAACCCTGATGGCGGAGACAAATTTTCTTCAGTTCTGAAGGAAGCGTCGAAGGTTGCGGGAAAAAGGGTAGTCATATTTGCCTTTAAGATGATACGGGGGGTGCTTTGATTAAGGGGTCAACCTGCCCAGTCAGGCCGCATTTAATCATAAAAACAGAGACATTACAAACGACCTATCGGTGGTGCTGATTGTAGGAAGTGACTTGGGTTTTGTGCCACACTGATATTATTTTCGCTATGTTTAATGCTCCATTCACTGGAAGATTCTACATTCTCCTGCCAGACTTTCAGTACACCTGGTAAATCAGCATGAAGGTGGTGTAGGATCAATATTCTGCTTATCTCGAGCACACATCGAAATCCATCTTAGGCCCGCGGTTAAAGCTGGGCTGGTGTTTATGGGGGGCTAATTGATTTTGATTAGAAAAGTAATGCTGTTTGCTACGTAGACGTTATCTCTGACCCCATTATTATTCTTGGTAGTTGATTTGCAATGAAATTTCTTGGCCCAGATAATCTTAAAGGATGTTCATGATTCTCTGTGGTATTAGTGTTGGCAGAGTGTCCATGGTTTTCTGATAGGGTAGTTTTAATTTTGAGTCGGTGTGTTTGTAGGTGCTATGGCATTTCGCCACAGCAAAGCTAAAGGAGTGTTTACTATAGATCGTAACAGCCATTTAGGTTCAACGGCTCGAAGTACGTGCTGGAAACGTTGGGTACTTAAATAAAACCTGCGATTTGCTTTCCGCCTCAAATCTGTTAGGTCGTTTCCATCTACCTCACTAGCATTGCATGAAGCCGCATCAAAGGTGTATTCAGAGAAATCCTCGAAATTGCTTTCTCTCGATTCAATAAACGTTTGCCTCAAGTCTGTTCCCGGGTTTGGAATTACTAGCGAAAAATTCGCAGTGGTTAAACTGAGATTGCATGCAAAATCTATAGTTTGCTCCATTTCCATGCGTGTTTCACTGGGGAACCCCAACATGAAAAATCCGTGAACACTCATTCGCGCACGCGTGAGTTTTTTTACTACATTTTCCAGAATATTTATATCCAGATCCTTTTTGATCATATCCTGAATTCGCTGGGAACCCGATTCTATTCCCAATGCCAGCCGGTACACACCGGCCCTTTGCATCATATCAATCAATTCGTCATCAAAAAAATCAGCGCGTAATCCGTTAGGAAAAGATATATGAACATTCAAATTCCGCTTGATGATGGCATCTAACACAATTTTCGCCCGTTTCATGTTGACATTAAACACATCATCCACAATATGAAATTCCTGAATACCATACGTGTTGAGCAGATACTCCATTTCATCGACCACTACTTCCGGTGAACGGTATTGTATCGATTTATCAAAAATATCATGGCAATAGGTACATTTAAATGGGCACCCCCTTGAAGTCACCAAAGGAATAAATCTTTTATTGCGATATACGGGGAAAAAATCCATTGAGGATTGGAAATTAAAATATCGCTCCAAATCGATTAAATCGTACTCTTGATCGAAGTTGTCCAAATCGCGTATGACGGGACGATCAGTTGTGCGAATATAGGTGCCGTTTTTTTTGTAGGCGATACCAGAAATATTGGATATATCCGTTCCCTCTTCCAGAGCTTGGATTAATTCAACAATGGAGATATCTCCTTCGCCACTGACCATCAAATCCACATTTGGGTCATTAAGGATAAATTTGGGTTCATGCGAACAGTGAGGCCCTCCAAAAACAATAGTTACCTCTGGGTTTATTTCTTTAACCTTGGCAGCATCTATAAACCCATACTTACACTCAATAGTCATGACACCAATACCCACAACTTGCGGATTAAACGACTGCATAACCGATTTTAATTCGTCATCTGGTGAGTTGGAAATTCTCAGGTCAAGAATTTTAATTTGATGCCCGGCTCTTTTTAAAACAGAACCAATTGCCAGCAAACCAAGCGGTAAAACTCGAGCCATTGATTTTTTTTCGGCAGCAGGCCTCAATAATAAAACTCTCATATCATTAGATCCTTATCTTTGGACTGAGTATTATTTGGAATAGCAATGATTCAAACAACTTGTAATGTTTTTCATGAAATTTTTATTTGTAGGTATACTATGTTCCTAACGGTGTTTTTTGCTGAAGCATTAGGCCACACCTAACATAGGTTTTATTATAGTTCAGTTATGTTTTTGCTAGAGGAATAGTTTTTAATCGGTAATTATGTGCTTTTGGATTTCAGAGTCTGTTACGGTTCTAGTTCTTTGAATCTGGAATCGTCGAAAAAGCATTTTGGGGAGCAATTTTAGGGCATCCCACTTGCTTTTTAATAAAACCTGACCCTGTCCACGGTAGGTGAAATATTTAATGTCATTGAACTGGTGTTTCCAGATGGAATAGAGATATTTTAAATACATCTTTAAAGAATAGTTTTTGATAAAAACCCAGATGTCGTTGCGTTTGCATAAATAAACATAGCGATCACTATACAGTCCCACTGTTGCAGTGCCGATGTGGTAGACCTTGGATTTTGGTAGATAGACAGCTTGAAAACCTTGTAGCTGGCTACGCATATTTAGGTCAACATCTTCCGCAAAAATAAAGAAGTCTTCATCGAATAATCCGATTTTTTTGAAAAGCTCTTTTCGGTAAATTCCTGCTCCGGCACACGCTCCGAAAACATAATCTTCCTGGTCATACTGGCCGTTGTCTTTTTCACCTTGACCACGTCCGCCACCTGCCGACCATGAATGAAACAGGTCGCCAGTGTTATAGAAGACATCGCGGTTATCGAGAAACATCATTTTTGTGGTTCCCATGCCACATTCAGGGTGTCGCTCCATACCTTCATAAAGCTCGGTCAGCCAATCCGGGACGACCTCTATATCGTTGTTGAGCAATACAACATAGTCCGCTTTGGATGCTTTGATTCCTTCATTGCAAGCAATGGCGAACCCCATATTATGCGGAAGTTTCAACAGTCGCACCCAGGGATATTTTTCTTCTATCATTTCGCGGGAACCGTCTTCAGATCCGTTATCAACCACAATGACTTCAAAGTTTTCGAAGTGGAGTTGAGCTAGAGAGTCCAGACACATGCCAACGAACCGCATTCCGTTCCAGTTGGGAACGATGACACTCGCTAACGGGTTTTCCGATGAGGTCTGCTTTAATGTTTCCGCTATTTTTTTTGTAGAATTACTTGTTGTTTCGCCCAACATCGCTTGAGCTCCTTGATGAGAAGGGTTAAGTTTAATACATTTTTTTAATAGCTCTTGCCTCTTTTTCAAAGGTGCCGACCGGGCCATTCTGAAACAGGCATTGGCTTGAATGTGTGGGTAGTGTTCGGGGGAATCTACGATTTCCGTAAACAGGGCACAGGCTCCTGATAAATCACCAGTATTTTCAAGAGCAGAGGCTGTGGCATATTTTAGAATCCCGTTTTTAGGATTATCTTTTAAATATAGATTTAGAGTTTCATGTTTGGGCCTTGTTTCAGCGTTTAGTTCCGCCAGAGCTTGGACGATTTTAGTATGCAGCCATTCCTGATCTTTTTTAGGATGTATATTTCGAGCTTCCTCGAATAAACTTTCTAATCCATCCTTATTTTTTAATTTGATCAGGCATTCGATAGAAAATTCCCAGCAGTCATGGCGGTCTGGGAACTGCCTCTTTATATGATCAAATTCTCTCCAAGCTTCCTTGTATTTCCCTTTATATTTAAATAGAAGCCCATTCAAAAAATCATCTTCAACTTGAAAGTTATTGTGGTTGATAACGGATCTATAGACGGTTCCGAAGAGTTTGATTTCTTCTTGAATTAAAGGGATGGCTTCATCAAATTTTTTAAACTGCATTTTTATATTGGCAAGATGAATTCTCAGATGTTGCCATTTAGGAGATAATTCAACAGCTTTTTCAAAAGCCGTTTCGGCCTGATGGGGAAGGTCGAGTGCCAAATAGATTTCTCCTAAATATACATTTCCTTCTCTGTCTTCAGGATTCAGACGTAAGAGGTTGCGACATTCTTTAAACGCAGTGGTCAGTTTTCCCCTTTCTAAATCGGCGCGATTCAATGCTGGGGCATGCCATTCTCCCTGCGTAAGGTTTTCCATTTGCTCCATTTTTTTCTGCCAGGGCAATGAAAGTGGGTCAGTTTTTAGAGGCTCGGAGCTTTCCAGACGGTAAACAGGAAATCTTGCCAGCACAGCTTTTAAGAGTGTGTACTTCAAACCCGTTATATCTTCTAACTGCTGCATATCAAGATCGGGGAAGGTTTTGATTATATATTTGGGTTTATGTTTTATGATTCCACCTATCATACTGTCGTAAAACCCTTCGAGATCTTGCGTGTCCCACGGGCCTATTGTGTAGTGAATAAAATTGTCAGCTGATGGGCAATCTGTTAAGTGATAAAGCTGAGAGAAGGTTCCCCACACGAAAATCCGTTCACCAGATTCTCCTCGCATTCTCATAAGTCGCTTTAGAATTTTTCCCAAACGAGGAATATACAAGTATTGATCGTATTTTTCATATTGCGCCAGGGTCTTGGGATGAGTGGGTTTGGAATAATAAAAAAACAGGGATTTAATATTCCAGACGAGAATGGCGAAGAAAACTGCCGCGATTATTATTGTTAGAGCAGGTTCTTGTTGCATTACCCAATGCATTCCCAGACCGCAGCCCAACGAAAGCAACGCAAACCAGGGGAGGTAATGGTATCGGGAAAAGGCTCGCTGAAAAATGATGTTACTTAAGGTGATGAGGGCGAAGGTGGCCAGCCAAAGATTTTCTGATTTTACAAGATAGAATGTTAAGGATGCTATTCCCCCTATCCAGATGGGAAGAGCTTGCTTCATCAGTAAATAAATTTCATAGCAAATGCTGAAGTGCAGAGATTTTGTTTTTGTTATTCGCATGGTGGTCGCCATGCGCGTTTTGGTTTGTTTTATGGATTGGGCATCCCAAAATCCGAGTGCCCATTCTATTGAATTGGAAAGAAGAATTACGACAGATGTTGCAAGGACAAAAATGAGTGCGGGAGTTTCGCCATAAGATATCCACACTATGGGTGTAAGAACGCCACCATAAATGATCATGGTGCATTTGCCGATAACGGCAAAGCCAAAACAAAGTCCGGCATAAAAAACCTCACCATTTAAAAGAAAAGTCAGCCCGGCAAAGATAAAAGGAATATAGAATTGTTCGAAGTTAAAGGAGCCTGCGGTCAGGTCAGGTGAAGTCCCATAAAATGAGTAGAGCAGTCCACCTGTAAGCGCCGCCCACTGATTTTGCGTAATGACCAAAACGACCCAGTAAATAGCAAGGCAGGCTGCCGCGTGAAAAAGGGTCTGTAGATGACGGATTCGTAAATGGCCTTTGTCGGAAGAGGCAAAAAGCTTGTCAAATAGCATCATCTTCCACATGGGAATGCCTATGATCTGCAAATCATCTTTCCAGAGAAAACCTTTCTTCGCGAACCGGGCACGGTAGGTGTAAATAGCAAAATCGTCGTCCAGAGGAAAATTGAGAAAAGGAAAGCGGCAAAGAAAGGCCGAAACAATAAGTATTAGAAGGTGAAATGTAGTCAAGAGTTCCATGGACATTTGTGGGTTCACCCGCGGTTTTCAAATTGGCAACTGACATGTTTATAAAACAGGCGTTCTTGTACTCATCGGTAAAAACTTGAGTTGGCTTTAGTTGATATCCCCTGACAGAATAAGGGGGATTAGACAAGAATCGGTGGAGCCATGCTGAGTATAATTAAGGCTAAGCTTGGGTTCAACCTTCTGTTTTGAGCTTTAGCTCGTGCTAGCTTGCTTTTCTTCGGTAGATTGGCGAAAATAGACCGAATATCAACGAAAACGGAGAATCGCATGCAAGAAGATCACACCAAGGAATTTAAGGATATCGAAGCTAGAATCGACCAACTCCGGGGGTTTCTTTGACGTTGATAATAAATTAAAAACCCTCGAATCTCTTGACGAAACCATCACTCAGCAAGGGTTCTGGGATGATAATCAAGAAGCACAAAAAATACTGCAAAACAGGTCCGCAATGCAACGTCAAGTGGATATCTGGAAAAGCCTTCACAATGCTAGCGAAGATATTTCGGCTATGCTGGAATTAGCTGAAGATGAGGACGATCAATCTATATTGACAGAAATTCATTCTTCGCTAGCGGATCTCGACGTTCAGGTTGCGGAGGCAGAGTTTAAGGCACTCCTTTCTGAGAAAAATGATTTCAGTAACGCTATCGTGGCGATCAATTCAGGCGCCGGGGGAACCGAGTCTCAGGACTGGGCAGATATGTTGCTCCGTATGTATTTGCGCTGGGGAGACCGAAATGGATTCAAAGCAGAAGTTCTAGATACCCAATACGGTGATGAAGCTGGAATAAAAAGTGCCACGATTTTATTATCTGGGGACTATGTTTTCGGATATTTAAAAGCAGAAATCGGAGTGCATCGCTTAGTACGAATATCGCCGTTTGACTCAAATAAAAGAAGGCACACTTCTTTTGCATCGGTTTTTGTTTATCCTGAAGTCGATGATGGCATTGAAGTAGAAATTAAGGAAGAAGATCTAAAGGTAGATGTCTATCGTGCTTCCGGTCCGGGCGGGCAGGGGGTGAATACTACTGATTCGGCAGTCCGTCTGACTCACGTCCCATCGGGGATCGTGGTTCAATGTCAAAACGAAAGATCGCAACATAAAAACAAGGCTTCGGCGACCAAGGTGTTGAAGGCACGGTTGTATGAGATGGAACAGGACAAGCAGGATGAAGAAAAGAAAGAAATGGAAAAACAGAAAAAGAAAATCGAATGGGGCAGTCAGATACGCTCCTACGTCTTGCACCCTTACCAGTTGGTCAAGGATCTGAGGACCAATGTGGAAACAGGAAATGTGGATGCCGTTTTGGATGGTGATCTAGAGGTTTTTATACAGGCATTCCTGCGTTTTAATAATTCAGAGTCGGAGAAACCGGGGAAATGAAGTCGAGTTTTAATGCGTCTTTGATAAATGACCCTTTTGGAGACCCTGGCTTGCTTGTGCAGTTTTTATTTCAAAAACGCGCGTTATTATTTGATCTGGGTGATATTTCTTCGTTGAGCAATGCGGAGCTTTTGAAGGTTTCGCATATTTTTGTCAGCCATACACATATCGATCATTTCATTGGTTTTGACCGATTGCTAAGAACGGTTTTTGGTCGAGAAAAAACCCTGACCTTTTTTGGGCCTGAAAATTTTATAAAGAATGTGGAAGGCAAACTAGCAGGTTTTACCTGGAACCTGGTAGACCGCTATGAAGAATCGCTAACCATTAAAGTCGTTGAGGTAAGAGAAGATAAGTTGCTAAAAGGCACATTCAGAGCCATCGATAAATTTGAAATCTCAGGAGAGGAAGAGGTTGAGTTTGAGGATGGAATAATTCTGAATGACTCCACGTGTGTCGTTCGAGCGGCTGTTCTTGAGCATCGGGTGCCGTGTTTGGGGTTTTCCTTACAGGAAAACCTTCATGTAAATATAAATAAAGACCGACTAAAATCTATGCGCGTCCTTGAAGGTGCATGGCTTAACGATTTAAAGCAGTCGGTTATAGAAGGGAAGCCGGATTCCTATGTGATCGAGATACCCATCAATAAAAAAGGTAATCCAATTTTTGAAAAGAATACACTCGGTCAGTTGAAAGAAGACCTTGTAGATATTTCCCGGGGGCAGAAAATTGGATACGTTGTAGATACGATTTATAATGAGCCAAATAGTAAAAGAATTATAGAATTGGTCAAATCTGCTGATATATTTTTTTGTGAATCTCCTTTTTTAGCCGATGAAGAAATCAGGGGCCAGGAGAGGTTCCACCTTACCTCATATCAGGCTGGAACTCTGGCGCGAGAAGCTGGCGTAAAACAATTAGAAGTTTTTCATTTCTCTTCTCGGCACCGGGATCGCCGGGAACAATTCTATAATGAAGCGCAAGAGACTTTTTTAGGGAAAACAAAAGCAAATTGTTTTTCCTGAGGGAATTTTTTTCATCCTGAGTTTACACCTTTGATGTCAATTAATTCCTTTATGTTTGCTAAATAATTTTTGAGGGCGCAATTTTGCTTTTGATTGATTTTGGATTGGTGTGGTTTGCCGCATACCGATGGGTGGGGATTTTAAAGATCATCCCGCTTAAGTGGGAAAGACTGGCATTGGCTTTTCTTTTTGCCTTGGCGGTAAAAAGCGTGATCCTGTTTTTTCTAGTTCAATTGAGAGTTCAACCGACCGCCAGTATCCAGTTAGGTTTGAGTACTTTGATTCTGGGATTAGCTTTGTTTTTTTTTCCGAAACCAAGCGGAGAAGAGGTAATCATTTTAGACCAGAAGACAGGATTAGCTTGGGTCACATGGTTTGTGGTTGGAGTGCTTTTTGTTTTTAGTATAGTCAATGCTTGGTTTTTCCCAATCACCGAGTCCGATGCTGTTTGGTATCATATTAGAGGGATGTCATTTCTCCATGAAATTCGTTTTGATTCAGACTGGGTGGTTACACAGCTGAAACAATATCCTCCTTTTGTCCCCTTGTTGTTTACCTATCTCATTTCATTTGATGCGGGATTTTTAAAGATAATTTTTCCTCTGATGTACCTTTGTCTGAATATTATTTTTTATTCGCGAGTGCTGTTACTGACGGAGAATAATAAGATGGCATACCTGT
>CALJGH010000146.1 GCA_938073925.1 uncultured Nitrospinaceae bacterium | reverse complement strand
CATTTGCTTTACTGATGTTATTTTCTTCAATATAGTAAAAAATTTCTTTATGGTCATTTAATGAACTTATTATACTATGATTATGATTTTGTGTATGAGTCCTGATAGTTTCACTCATACCAATAATACTTTCATAATGTTCGAGTAAATAACGGTTTGAAGATAAGACAAAAAACAATTTATGAAATTTAGTATCTAGTACATTATAATTTTTTATATCATCATTTATACTGTTTTTGTGTAAAGAATATGTTTTATTTTTAGTACAATCATTATTCAGGGATTCAATAGAATGTAGGAAAAAAAAATAACTAGCAGCTACTTCTTATTTCAATGTTTTAAAAGTGTAAAAACACTATATCTACAATCCTCACTAAATTATGCTAAAACAAAAAAATTCTAAAATCCAGCTTCTATAAATATTTTCATTAACTTCTTAACAAATTAAGCGGAGAACTTCTCAAAGTACGCTGAGTAGCCAGCCAAGCTACTCCAACACTTAAAGATGTAACTCCGATAATGCTGCCCAAACTTGTCTGCCATGTCCATTTCCACAAATTCTCAAAAAACCACCAGGAAATTCCATAAGACATTATTAAGCTAACAGCAACGCCGAATAAGCCAGCGAAGATTCCCAATACCGCAAATTCAATTTGTATCATCTTCTGGATGTCAGAAAATCTTGCGCCAAGTACTTTAAGCAAATTCAGTTCCCAGAGGCGTCCCTCAACTTCGTGACGTGCAATTGAAAAGACAACCACCAGGCCCGCCAGAATTGAAAGATAAGCCATCAGCCTGAGCGCTAAAACCATTTGATCAGATATTTTTAAGACTCGCCCCACCATGCGTGTCACATCAATCACAGAAACGTTTGGATAATCGCTGACAATCAGATTTTGTATATTCATCCTGCTTGATGCGACAAGCCCACCAATTGAACCTACAAAAGTTCCAGGTGCATCTTCTAAAACTCCGGGTTGAAAAAGTATGAAAAAATTAGGTTGAAAACTGTTCCACTGCACACGACGCAGGTTGATTACGATGGCTTCGACCAAAACTTCCTGTACATTAAAGGTCAATAAATCTCCCAGTTTAAAACCCATTCTTTCGGCATAACGTAACTCCAGAGAAATTTCCGCTGGTTTAACGGAATCCAAATCAAAATTAGTAGTCAGCGGACGCCCCTCCACAATCTGCTCAGAATCAGAAAGCTGTGTTCGGTATGACAGGTTGAGGTTACGTATCCGGAAGTTCTGTTGTCTTTCCTGTTCACGAGTAAGGGATACTTCTTTACTGTTAGCATCAAAGCTCTTACCGTTCACTTTTTCCAGACGTGCTCGCACCATTGGTGAGAGATAATTTAAATTAACTTTTTCTGCGGACAGTGTTTTCTGGAGCGGTTCCACTTGTTCCGGCTGAATGTCAAATAAAAACAGGCTGGGAATACGAAAATCATCAGGTCTGGAGACTTCTTCCTGCAAACCCTGATAAATTTGTGGAATCAAGTTTATCAATAAAGTTCCAAGTGCCAGTGCCAGAAAACAGGAAATAGCTCCTGTTCGATTACGCTGAAGATTACGGAAAGCAAGACGTTTCATTGTGCTGCCTGAAGTTTGACTTAACTTTCCGGCCTGGAATAGAACAACCCATGCTATGCTGCCTAAAAACAGAATTGAAGCTAGCAGCATCCCCACAAAAGCACTTCCTACAATCAAAGAGTGGGACTGCCAGACAGACAAAGACCATGATAAAATCAGAAGCGGAAGATAACTCAAGGCTTGTCGCCAGAAGACTGGAGTGACGTCTTGTTGTCCAATGTTTTTATGAAAAAGCTGTAACGGTTGCACTGTACGAATTCTTGACAGGACTGGCAGGCAAAAGACCAAACTACCAACACCACCTAAAACAAGGGCAAACAGCAGGCTACCCAGACTTAACTGAGTTTCAAAACCATTTGGCAGGAATTGTTTAAGCAACAATGGTAAAAGCGGTAAAATAGCTAAAGAGATAATAATCGCAATAAACGCTGCTCCTGTGCCGAGCAATCCCAACTGCCACAAAACCATCCGGTAGGTTTGCTGACGGGTTGCACCCAAACTCATTAAAATCGAAATTTCACGAAAACGATGAACCAGATAATTACGAAAAAGATAAGCCGCACCTATTCCTGCCAGAAAAACAGCGATCATTGCCACTAGACCCAAATAATCGTTAAGGTAGCCCAACAGACGTCCGAGGTTATTTCCAGCTCTTTTATGTGTCAAGATTCTGATTTTTGAGTCTGATCCGTCAAAACTATTAATTTTATTTTGCAGTTTAACCACAAGTCCTGAAAGGTCAGTGCCATCTGGCAGTCGATACAAACGCTGGTAGTTGATCCTGCTTTTTTGGCTTAGTAGAGCGGTTTCCTGCATTTGTGAGTAAGCGAGATAAACACGCGGGGCAAGTCCGAAAGATGAAAATGAACTGCTGGGATCATCAAGAACTGTGTCTGCAATCCTGAATTTTTTCTCACCAATTTTAAGACTTCCACCTAATTTTAACCCCAGCATGAACAACAATTCCGGATAAACCCAGGCTTCGCCAGACAAAGCCAGACTTTGCTCAACATTTTTACTTTCCACAACTCCATTATTTTTCAAAAACATTTTTCCATAAAACGGATATTCTTTCTCAATACCTGTAATCTGCACCAATCGTGTCTGATCTTCTGTCGCCACCATTGTAAACAGAGTTGTTTTACGGGTGGACATAGTATTTTGTGGAAAATTTTCTTCAAGAGCGTCCAAAGTTTTTCCTTCAAACGGCAGATAACTGGTTAGCGCTATATCTGCTCCAAGAATGGCTTTTGAGTTTTGGCCAAGATGATTATCAAGCGATTCTTTGAAGGAGTCTAAGGCAATAAAACCGGCAAGTCCCAATGCAAGGTTGAAAAGAAAAAAGAGACTGAACCGTCGATTGTTAAGCAACTCCCTAAAGGCCAGTTTAAGCCAGAAAAATGCTGGTGGATTTTTCATTGAAAAGTTCCGGATTGAAGCGTCAACTGTCTTGAGCAGCGCAGAGCCAATTCAGTATTGTGTGTTACCAACAGCAAGGTCATCCCTGTCGTCTGCACAAGATCAAAAAGCAGGTTGCTTACTTGTATTCCTGTTGCATTGTCCAGATTTCCTGTTGGTTCGTCAGCTAGTAAAATTGCTGGACGAATAACTATAGCTCTGGCAATAGCAACCCTTTGTGATTCACCGCCGCTGAGTTGATGTGGAAAATGTTTTTCACGTTCCTTAAGTCCCACATGCAGCAGAGCCTCTCTAGCACGTTGCAGACTGTCTTTGTGCCCAAACATTTCCAGCGGCAGGGAAACATTTTCCAACGCCGTCAGGTGCGGCATCAAATAAAACTGCTGAAAAATGATGCCTATGTTTTCTGCACGGAAT
>CALJGH010000145.1 GCA_938073925.1 uncultured Nitrospinaceae bacterium | reverse complement strand
CGAAATTTATGGCTGGGATTTTTAGCCTACCTCGCTGCTTTTTACCTAGGTAACTGGAATTGAAAAATTTTAAATAATCTCTTACCGAAATGGTTTCCTACTTGTTTATACTACCCAGTCTTATGGGCTAGAAGTGGGAATGTAAGTATTCCTGTATTCCTGAGTAATTTTTGCGCGAAACTCTAATAAAACTTATAAAATTCTATGCGAATTTTCAGTTGGAATGTAAATGGCCTGCGAGCCGTAGTCAAAAAAGGTTTTTTTGATTGGTTGGAGTCCGAAGCACCAGATGTTGTGTGTTTGCAGGAAATTAAAGCCCGAACCGAAGACCTCGACGAAAACATTCTCAATCCAAAGGGTTATCACGCATTCTGGAACCCCGCGGAGAGAAAGGGCTATAGCGGTGTTGCTATATTTACCAAAAAAAAACCAGTAGCAGTTCATCTGGGGCTAGGGATTGAGCGGTTTGATTGCGAAGGCCGGATTCTCAGGATCGAGTTTAAGGACTTTGATCTTTTTAGTGTATATTTTCCGAATGGAACAAGCGGAGAAGAGAGACTGCAGTATAAAATGGAATTCTATGATGCTTTTCTTGACCATTGCGAAGAGTTGCGTGGGCAAGGAAGAGAGCTTGTCATAACAGGTGATGTGAATACCGCCCATAAGGCCATTGATTTGAAAAACCCAAAAGCCAATCAAAAAAACTCAGGATTCTTGCCCGAAGAAAGAGCTTGGGTTGATAAGTTTATTGAGCATGGATATGTAGACAGTTTTCGTGCCTTTAATGAAGACCCTGATCAGTATACCTGGTGGAGTTATCGATTTAATGTGCGCGCTAAAAATGTTGGTTGGCGTATCGACTATTTTTTTGTGACAGAGGGGTTGATGAAAAAGGTAAAAGACTCTTTTATTACCCCGGAAGTCATGGGCTCCGATCACTGTCCAATCGGCCTGGATATTAAGGCTAAGTAGCTAAACTTTATAGGATCGTTCGGAAACCAAAAGCATCTTATTCATTACAGTGCATTTTCGTTTTATCCTACATTTTTAAAACTGGAGAAAGTAATTTATGAGTTTTGAACTCAATCAAAGTTATAGCGGTTTCAAATTAATTAAAAAGGAAGAGATCGCAGAGTTGAAATCGCTCGGACTTTTTTTTGAACATGAAGGGACCGGCGCGGAAGTGATGGTGCTGGAAAATGATGATGATAATAAAGTTTTCAGCGCAACCTTCAGAACTCCCCCAACAAACGATGCAGGTGTTGCCCATATTCTAGAACACAGTGTTTTATGCGGATCAAAAAACTTCCCAGTCAAAGAGCCTTTTGTTGAATTGATGAAGGGAAGTTTGCAGACTTTTTTGAACGCCATGACCTTTCCAGATAAAACCATGTATCCGGTAGCCAGCAGGAACCGAAAAGACTTTTTTAATCTGATGAACGTGTATATGGATGCGGTATTTTATCCTGCAATTTCTGAAGATACTTTCAAGCAGGAAGGCTGGCATTATGAACTGACGAAACCGGAAGACAAAATTATATATAAAGGTGTGGTGTTCAATGAGATGAAGGGTGTGTTTTCTGATCCCGAAAGTTATATTGATCGGCAACTTGCTCATTCGTTATTTCCTTCTACAGCCTATGGTTATGAATCAGGAGGCGACCCTAAAAGTATTCCGGATCTGACTTATGGTGATTTTAAGGCGTTTCATGAACGGCATTATCATCCTTCCAATAGCAGAATTTTTCTGTATGGAGATGGCGATACGCTTGAATATCTTACATTTCTAAATGAGAAGTATTTAAAAGATTTTGACCGTATTGAAGTGAATACCGCCATTCAACATCAACGCTCCTTTAGGAAACCGAAAAGAAAAGCTTTTAACTATCCAGTGTCCAGTCAGGAATCACTAGATAAAAAGACCTATGTATTAATGGGTATCAAACTCGACAAGGCCGTCAACCATGAGCATTGTCTGAGCTTTAGTATTTTAAGCCATCTCTTGCTGGGAACGTCTGCGTCACCGTTACGCAAGGCGCTTATTGATTCGGAACTGGGTAGTGAAGTTATTGGCGGTGGATTTGATGACAACCGCGCAGACACTTTGTTTGCAGTTGGATTGAAAGGCACAGAGGCAGAGCATGAAGAAAAAATTCTCGGCATCATTGATTCCACTCTAAATGATCTAGTTAAAAACGGAATAGAAGAAGATATGGTGCGGTCGGCTGTCAATTCGGTGGACTTCCGGCTGCGCGAAGCAAACTTCGGTGGTTTTGCGAAAGGGATTGTTTACAATATTCAGGCCTTGAGTTCGTGGTTATATGGTAATGACCCTTTTTCGCATTTGAAGTTTGAAAAAGTGATGCGGAAAATTAAGAATAAATCCAGTGAGGGATATTTTGAAGATTTGATAAGCCGCTACTTGATAGGCAATAGTCACAAAAGCGTTCTCATCGCCACGCCACAGGCTGGGCTGGGAAAAAAATGGGAAGCCCGTGAAAGGAAAATACTGAAGGAAGTGAAAAACGGGTTGAGTGCAGAAGAAATTAAAGCTCTGATAGCTGAAACGGGCCGGCTTCAGGAAAAACAATTGCAAACAGACAGCCCCGAAGCATTAGCAGCCCTTCCTTCCCTGGAAATTAAAGATGTTCCCGATACTATAGAAAAGTATCCATTGGAAATTAAAAACGCTGATGGAAAGAATATTCTATTCCATGATTTGTTTACTAATCATATTGCCTATACCAAGATTGGTTTCAACATCAATGCTGTACCTCAAGAAATTCTTCAATATGTTCCGCTGCTAGGTTCTCTGATTTTGGGTATGGGCACTAAACGAAATCCTTATACTGAGATTTCAAAGAGGATTGGCATTCATACGGGTGGAATTCGCAGTTCTCATTTTTCATCAGCAACGGTTCAAGATAGGCAGTCCATTATTTCCTATGTGTTTTTTAATGGCAAGGCTCTAGTGGAGAAAGTGGACGATTTATTCGACCTCTTCGATGAATTGTTGACAGAGCATAGTTTTGAAAACAGTAAACGGCTGATGGAAATAGTTCGTAGTGCCAAAGCGGATATGGAAGACGCGATTGTCCCTAGCGGAAACCATTATGTTTTATCGAGACTGCAATCTTATCATTCCCGTCTTGGAAAATTTGATGAGTTGACCGATGGAATAACCTATTACCGTTTTTTGGAAAACCTGTTGGAGCAGGTAGAAAAAGATCCGCAGAAAGTAGCAGGCGAATTCAAAAAGGTTGCAGAGCGAATTTTTACCAAACAGAATGTTCTTTTCAATATTACTTGCGAACAAAAGGATTATGCAAAAGTTGAAAAACGCGTTAACCATCTATATGACCTTCTTCCGGAAGCTAATTTTGAAGCAGAGGAATGGGAGTTTAAGTCGGTTCCTTGCAATGAGGGCTTTTTAACCGCTAGCAACGTACAATATGTGGGAAAGGGTGCTAACTTATATGAAATGGGGTTTAAATATTCTGGGCAGTTCGAGGTGTTGAAAGGGCTCCTTCGTACCGGTTATCTTTGGGATAAAGTTCGAGTGCATGGAGGGGCGTATGGAAGCAGCAATTCTTTCGATTTTTTGACAGGGGATTATGGTCTCGTTTCTTACCGTGATCCTAACTTGTCCGAGACATTGAACGTATACGATGAGATTGCCGATTTTCTGGAGCAACTTGCAATCCCGCCAGAGGAGTTAAAGAAAATAATTATTGGTTGCGTTGGGAAAATGGACCCACCGATGACTCCAGATCGGAAAGGATCAGCCTCTTTGATTGATCATCTCACGGGGAGAACGCATGAGATGAAGTTGCAGTTCCGTCGTGAACTATTGGCGACCGAGCCAGAAGACCTGAAAAATTATGCGGATCTTTTTCAAAAAATCCGTGATGAAGGAAGCGTTTGCGTTCTTGGAAACGAAAATAAACTTAAAAAAGAAAAGGCAGTTTTCAGTGAGTTGGTAAAAGTATTTAACTAACCGACCCATGCCCAGTATGATTTTGCTTTTTTAAAGGTAATAAAAGGCTCTTCCCTTGAAAGCTTAAAGTGAACGGGCAAATTCCATTGCTTTTTCCATGTCAGGAAGTTTTGACAGTTCGGAAACAATTTCCAGATACCTGACGATTCCTTCAGGGTCGAGAATGATAATGGCGCGCGCCAATAGACGATTTTCTTCGATAAGTAATCCGGTTGATTTCCCAAACTGGGCATCCCGATAGTCCGACAAAAAAGTTATATTCTGCATTTTGGTTTTGGTGGCGAAGCGTTTTTGCGCAAAAGGGAGATCGCGACTGATGGTTATCAGGTTGGCGATTTTATCCAGACCTTTATTTTCTTCGCTGAGTATATGAGTTTGTTTGTCACAGGTGGGGGTATCCAGCGAAGGCACGACACTCAATAGGGTTACTTTGCCTTTGAACGATTGCAAGTTAACCATGTTCAATCCAAGATCCGGAAGTAAGACGGTTGGGAGCATTTTCCCCGTCTGCAACTTTTCTCCCGTTAAGGTTAAAGGTTTGCCTCCTAAGGTAATAGATTGAACTTCCCCACACCATACCGAACTAGAAAATGTTAAAAGGCCTATCAATAATAAAGATAAAGAAGATAGAATTTTTCTGTTCATATTGTTTCTCCTTTTATTGATATGCAATTATGAATAAATTTAACACAATCTCTGAGCTTAAAAAAAATATCAAAGCCTGTGCTCTCTTTGAGGCCAATCTTCCATGTCCTTCGCCCCGCAATAATATCTTACTTAAGAAAAACCCGTGGTTCGCAAAAAAAATGGTCCCGAAATTGGCAAAAAAGGTAAAAGGATTGTTTGCTTGAAGATCAAAACTCCACAACGGTAACGCCAGTACCCCCCTCGTCTCGTCTGCCTGGAGAGAACTGTTTGCAAAGACCTGCTTTTTCTAGGTAATTTTTGACGAGAGCTTTTATTGTTCCCATCCCATGTCCGTGAATGATTGTTACCCGTGGCGTTTTAGTGACGATTGCACGACTGATGAAGTCCTCCATTTTTGTCGCAGCATCTTCAGAGTTTAATCCTCTGAGGTCGCAGGAAGACCCACCTTGTGACTCGGCTTCGATGTTCATCGAAATTTTTTTGTTTTCTTGCTTTGGATTGTTTTTGCGCTGGGGGTTACCACGTATGGAAGATGTCTGGACAACGGTGGTTATATTTCCCATTCGGACTCTTACTTTTTTCTTTCCTGCGGGAGATTCAAGAAGCGTTGCCGTTGCGCCCAGGTTAATAAGCAATATGGTGTCTCCAGATTTCAGATCGTCTGGGCTGAGATTCCATTCCTCAAGATTGTGATCGGATGTCAGCGAGGCTTTGCCCATCGTTTGAATTTTCTTTTCTACTTTGCGTATTTTGGGTAAGCTTTTTTCCCCTTTGATCTCTTGGATCATTTTGTGGATTTCCGTTTTTCCGGCTCGTACTTCTAATTGCAGTTTTTTGTTTTTATTCTTCTGGAAATCCTTTTCTTCTTCACGAAGGCTTTGAGTGATTCTATTCTGCTCCCGGTTCAGCTGTTCAACTTCTGTTTTGAGTTCTTTGATTTTTTCTTGGTCCTGGTGCATTTGCAAGCGTTGTCGGGTCAGATCTTCCAGAAGATTTTCAGCGCGCTTATCTTTTGCTTGATATAAATTGCGTGCGTGATCAATGATGCTTCGCTGCAACCCCAATCGCTCAGCCGTGTCGAGTGCAGCACTTTGACCGGGGGCACCGAATATCAGGCGATAAGTGGGGCTGATCGTGTTTATGTTGAATTCAGTGCAGGCATTGAGAAACCCTTCCTGGGTCTGCGCCAAGATTTTCAGAGAAAAATAATGCGTTGAGACCAACGTCATTACATTTTTTCGTTTTAATTCCAGCAGAATCGATTCTGCGAGCGCGGCGCCTTCGTTGGGGTCGGTAGCTATCCCCAACTCATCCAGAAGTACCAAAGAACCGGAGGTGGCATTGTCAATAATACGGATGATTTTTTCGAGGTGACCCGAAAACGTGGATAGTTTTAATTGAATATTCTGGTCATCGCCAATATCAGAATAGATTTCTGAAAAAAATGGGATTTGAGATTTTTTTTCCACAGGTAGAAAAAGTCCAGCTCTCACCATTAGCGACAATAGGCCTAAAGTTTTTAAGGTTACTGTTTTGCCACCTGTATTGGGACCAGAGATGATGACAACTTTTGTTGAGTCTTCCCATTCAATCGAATTGGGAATGACGGTTTCTCCATCCAGCGTAAGCTCAGGGTTGCGCGCTTCCTTTAACTGCATTTTGGATTGTAGGTTCATTGGACAATTAACAGCATCCATGGATTTTGCCAGACGGGCCTTGGCGTAAATAAGATCGAGGGTCGCCAGATTCTCCATGTTTTTTTTCAGAGACTCTCTGTGTTCGTTCGTTTGCATTGCAAGAGACTGTAAAACTAGAGCCTTTTCCTGCGCTATTTTCAATCGCGCTATTTTCAATTGATTATTGAGAGGAACGACGGATGCCGGTTCTATAAAAAGTGTCTGTCCTGTTCCTGAAATGTCATGGACGATTCCATCTACCTTCGATTTAAATTCCGCACGGATAGGGATCACCATTCTTTCCTGACGTTCGGTGATATAGGAATCCTGTAATGCTTCTTTTATAGACGTGCTGGAAAAGAGCTTACGTATTTTTTCTTCGAGCTTGTTGCGAGCGGCTTCGGTATCTCGAATCGCTTGTTTTAATTCGGGTGTGGCATTTTCTTTTATATTGCCTTCATCGTCGATACAGCGGATCAAGTCATCGAGAAACTCCTTCAAGGGATCAAGTTGCGAGAGCCAGGCCTGGATATTGGGGAAGGCTCCTTTTTTATCCAGATCTTTGCAAAGGTTTCTGCAAAGTCGTAGCAGTTTAATAATGATGAGGCATTGGCTTGGTACAATAGTGCGTTGCTCGTCTACATCCTTGAAAATGGGATGGATATTTTCAAACCGATCCATAGGAAACGATTCCAGAGAATCCAGCAAAGCCATCATCTCCGCCGTTTCGTAAAGCCGTTTTTGGGCAGTTTCAAATTCCGTTTCAGGTGTTAATTGCAGACAATGATCGTGGGTGTAAGGCGAGCAAGTGTGATTAGCGAGAGCTGCGGTGATTCGCTCCCAGCCAAGGAGCTTCATTGATTTTATTAAAAGCGGTGTCTCGCTCATAGCCGGGATTAAACCAGAGTAGTTTCCAGAAGGATGTTGACCCTCGCATCGTAAAGACGATTTGGATCGCGAAGTTGTTTATATCCATAAAGTAAAACAGCAAGATCCTTTTGTACTTTCTTTTGATAGCTAATTTTTTTTTCGCCGGGAACCAGTTTGTTATTTTGATTCTGTATTTTTTGCGTAGTGATGGTGACCGTTTTGCTGAAGTCTACTGTTTCTGTATTTAAAAATAGATCGTACTCGACTAAATTTTCTCCCATAATCTCAAACTGATTGTTTCCTTTTCGAAATGCAAACAGAGTAGCAATTTTTCCATTCTTGTTGTTTGGCCTTGGGCTTTCTGGTCCGGGGAGTTCAAGAGAAGCAAGGTTTTTACCCTTATTCAGGCGCGCCCAATGGATCGCACCAAGGTGATTGTTTTCCCGGGTCATTCTCACCACATCTGGATTCGAAACTCTTTTCTGCTTTTTAATCCACTCCAATAAATCGGGTATCTCATTATCAGGAAGGAAATGCCCTCCATGAGCCATACCCTTTTCTCCATGCTCACGATAGATCACGGGATATTTCATGTCAGAGAGAATCTGATTCACCCGGCGACTCAGTTTTATTGGGAAAATAGGATCATGGGCTCCCTGGATCATATAGATAGGTGTGTTCCTTAAATTGATAAGGAAGTTCATAAAACGCGGCGTGATACTTCCGGCAATCGGTATCAGTCCGGCAAACCGATCCGGATAAAACATTCCAATAGTATAGGTGCCGATGGCACCATTGGATAATCCGGCGAGAAAGATTCGATTGGTATCCACGTTGTATGTGGATTGGGTGTGATCCATTAATGCTAAAACCATATCCTCCGCGGGGCGTGCCCACCAGGCACCCATGGGATAAGACGGGCATACGACAATAAACTCATTGTTTAGCCGTTTGGCCCATTTAGAAACTGTGGTGTCGCCGTTTCCCCCCATGCCGTGCAAGACAATAACCATCGGTAAAGGAGTATCCGTAGTTTCTGGGTGATACAATGCATAGGAATATTCTTTGCCATTATTTTTAAATTTCAATCTAGTTTGTAACCCGGGTTTTCCGTTTGCTGGGTTTTGTCGCTGACGGAGCAGACCCTTCACCGATTCGTGAGAGACCTTTGCGCTTTTTAAGCGTTGTAGTATTTTTATTTCGACATCGGGATCCGTCGTGGATAAAAAAAGGTCAACATCTGCCTTGAGATCGTGGCTATCTGGAATCCGGTCTAACCCCGGCGAGCATGAGACGAGCAACATCATAAATAAAATAAGAGATTTCATAACTACTACAGTATCGAAAATAAAAATTTTTGTAAAGTTTTTACGACCCCGTAAATGATTAATTTTATTGGATTTTTTTTTCCCCCTAGGGTATATTTCAAACAGTTTAGCTGTTTTGAAACTTCTTAACTCTTCTCACGGCCTACCTGATGAATCAAACACGAATACCTGTTCAAAACCTCATAAAAACATTCAGTTTGGGGACTTTATCGCTGGGCGCAAACCGCAACGGCACACAAGAGTCGTTGACTCGAATGTTCATTCTTAAGAAGAACGGCATGGAATATGTCGGTCAGTTGCGGGTCAGCCCCGATGCTCCAGTTGTTAAAATTGAAGTGTTCAACGAAAATTATTTTGATGAATTCGAGCAACCTCAGTCAGCGGTGCTGGAAAACCTGACTCAAAAAGTTTTGAGCAAGGTGAAGAAAGAAAGTGAGACACCTGAATCAGTGAAAGAATTGATTAAAGACTTTACTGAAATTCGGGAATTAGAAGATATTGAATCAGAGTTTTTCGAGCCCATTTTGCAGGCAGAAGAGCGAGATATAGATGTTATGTTTGGTAGGCTCAATCGGGAATATTTTGATGATAAAATTAAAGCCACTGTTAAATGGGGTCGCGATGTAAAAACCCAGAATAAGAGTGGTTTTCGTTACGGCTCTTACGACGAGAATAAAAAACTCATCCGCGTTCACCCGCGTTTGAAGCAAGACTTTGTTCCTATCTATGTTCTAGAATTGACCATTTATCACGAAATGTGCCATCAGTTTGTTCCCCCTTACAAGAAAAACGGATCGTGGCAGAGTCATCATCCCGAATTCAAAAAGAAGGAAAAGGAGTATCAAAATTTTAAAGATGCCCGTAACTGGGAAAAGAATAACTGGCACAAATTATTGCTACCAGCCAACGAAGATTCTGAGGCCGTAAAAGTCTGAGGGTTTCACCTTGCGAAAGCTCGCTGTTGGGACTAAATTGGTTATAAACCATGAAAATGATCAAGTGCTTTATAAAACATGAAAAGCTCGAAGAGGTTCGAGAGAAACTGTTCCAGCTAGGAGTGCCAGGCCTGTCAACCATTGACGTGAAGGGCATTGGCAAGCCGATGAGCCATATGAAGTCAACCACCGATTCCAAAGTCCCACAATTCCATCCTTGTGTCGAAATTTCAGTTGTCCTTGAAAACGAGGCGGTTGAAGAGGTAATTGATATGATGGTCAAGACGGCGCATACCGGAAATTTGAGTGATGGGAAAATTTTTGTCCTGCCAGTTGATGATGCAGTTCGAATAAGAACCGGTGAACGGGGAACCCAAGCCCTTTACTGACCCAACGTCGGACAATTCCATTGATAGCTGATAACCTCGCATCGGTAACACACCATATCGGCGAAGCTGCCCGAAAAGCGGGAAGAGATCCCGATTCCATCCATCTTATTGTTGTTTCTAAACAAGTATCTTCTGAAAAAATAATTGAGGCGTATCAAGCAGGTTCAAAATATTTCGGTGAAAATAAAGTTCAGGAAGCAGTTTCCAAAATCGGTGAGGTTAATGCTCAGGATGTTAGTTGGCATTTTATTGGGCACCTGCAAAAAAATAAGATCAAATACCTCGATTCCCAATTCGATTTGATCCATTCTGTTGACAGCCTTTCTTTAGCAGAAAAAATAAGCGCATATTGTGAAGGTCAAAACCGAAAGCAGGGCGTTTTGTTGCAGGTCAATGTTTCGGGAGAAGAGGCCAAGTTCGGCATGACACCCTCTGAACTTGAAGAGCAACTTCCATCTTTCGGGCAATTGCAAGGGATTCTGGTTCAAGGATTGATGACCATCCCACCGCAAGACTTCGATGCTGAAAATTCGCGACAATATTTTTCCGCATTGCGTGAATTGCGGGATAAATATCGGGCTATGAATATTGAAGGTATCGAACTCAACGAATTATCTATGGGAATGACCAACGATTATCCCATTGCGGTGGAAGAGGGTGCAACATTCGTTCGTGTCGGCACCGCCATATTCGGCCAACGGTGAACCATCGCAGGTGAAACGGATTGATAAAATTGATCAGGAGGAAGTCTTGTGTTGAAAAATAAAAAAATAGGATTCATTGGCGGCGGCAATATGGCCGAAGCTATCATTAAAGGAATGCTTTCATCTTCATTGATCAAGGCATCCAATATTTTTGTTTCAGAGCCTAACAAAAACCGCCAAACCTCTTTATCCTCCGAATACAAAATAAAGATAGTGAAAGACAATCTTGATCTGGTTAAAAAATCAGATGTTCTTATCATCGCGGTCAAACCGCAAATCATCCGTGAAGTACTAAACGGTATTGCCGATCAGGTGGATGCCCAAAAATTAATTATATCCGTCGCCGCTGGGGTTCCTATCTCTCAAATAGAAGAAGCGTTACGTGGTGAAAAAAAGAAAAAGCTTTGTGTGGTAAGAACCATGCCCAATACTCCCGCCGTAGTGCAAGAGGGAGCTACAGCCATAGCTACTGGTAAGGGCGTTAGTAAAACCGATTTTAAAATTTCACATGAAATATTTCAAGCCGTGGGTCAGACTGTAGAGGTTCCTGAAGAACAAATTGATGCGGTTACTGGATTAAGCGGTAGCGGTCCCGCCTACATTTTTATGATCATCGAAGCCCTTGCCGATGCTGGAGTGAAGATGGGACTTTCCAGAGATGTCGCAACCGAACTGACCGTTCAAACGGTGCTAGGCTCAGCCTTGCTGGTAAGGGAAACAGGTACATCTCCAGGGGAATTAAAAAACCGCGTCACCTCACCAGGTGGAACCACTATCGCCGGACTGCATGCCCTGGAAAAAGGCAGCCTGCGCGCCACACTCATGAACGCAGTGGAA
>CALJGH010000144.1 GCA_938073925.1 uncultured Nitrospinaceae bacterium | reverse complement strand
CTCAACCATTCAAAGTTATCGTGGTGCCCAGATATTTGAAGCTGTCGGATTGAGCGAAGACGTAATCGAACGGTTTTTTACGGGTACCCCTTCGAGAGTGAGTGGAGCTAGTCTGAATGTGCTCGCAAAAGAAGCTTTGGCGAGACACAAAAAAGCTTTTAGTGATAACCGTTCTTCATTGTTGGAACTTGGAGGTCATTATCAATGGCGGCGTGGTGAAGAAAAACATATGCTCAATCCAAACGCAATTGGTTTGCTTCAACATGCTACACGTTCCAATGATTACGCAACATTTAAAAAGTTTTCCCAGCACGCTGATATGGAAAGTACACGTCAGTGTACGTTGAGGGGATTGTTTAATTTTAAGAAGACAACAGCGATTCCAATAACAGAGGTGGAGTCTGTAGAGGCAATTACCAAACGATTTTGTACCGGAGCTATGTCCATCGGTTCGATCTCTCGTGAAGCGCATGAAACTCTAGCAATAGCGATGAACCGGTTGGGAGGAAGAAGCAATACCGGGGAAGGCGGCGAAGACAGTGTGCGTTATATACCGGATGAGAATGGAGATTCTCGCCGAAGCAAAATCAAACAGGTTGCGTCTGGACGGTTTGGTGTGAATAGTTTTTATCTGGCAAATGCAGATGAATTGCAGATCAAGGTTGCGCAAGGCGCAAAGCCTGGTGAAGGTGGACAATTACCAGGACATAAGGTCAGCGAATACATTGCTAAGATCAGGCATTCGACTCCTGGCGTGGGGTTGATTTCGCCTCCTCCACATCATGATATTTATTCTATTGAAGACTTACAGCAATTGATTTTTGATCTTCATACTGCGAACCCCAATGCCAGGGTGAGTGTTAAGCTTGTTGCAGAAGCAGGAGTCGGTACCATTGCAGCGGGGGTGTCTAAAGCTCATGCTGAAGGTGTTCTCATTGCTGGGCATGATGGTGGCACCGGTGCCTCCCCACAAACTTCAATCAAACATGCAGGTCTCCCATGGGAGTTGGGTCTCTCTGAAACTCAACAGATTCTGGTGCTCAACGATCTCCGAGGGCGCATCCGCGTTCAAGTAGATGGTCAACTTAAAACAGGTCGCGATGTTGTGATCGGCGGTATTTTGGGTGCTGATGAGTTCGGGTTTTCTACTACAACTCTGGTGACAATGGGTTGCATTATGATGAGGAAATGTCACCTCAACACCTGTTCGGTGGGGATTGCAACACAAGACCCTTCTCTGCGGAAAAAATTTACTGGTAAGGCAGACTATGTCGTCAACTTTTTCAGGTTTATTGCTGAAGAGGTTAGAGAAATTATGGCCGAGTTAGGAATTAGAGAATTTGATGACTTGATCGGCAAAGTAGAGCTTTTGGAAGCGGAAGAAGCAGCTGGCCATTGGAAAGCAAGTGGCGTAGACGTCAGTAAAATTTTATTCAAGCCGGACGTGGATGAAAAAGTTGCGATAAGAAATGTTTGCATACAAGATTTAAGTGGAGATATGGATAATGTTCTTGATCTTCAACTTATTGAAAAAAGTCGTCTGGCCCTCGATGATAAAACCCAAGTTTATGGTGAGTTTCCTATCGTAAATACCGACCGGGCTACCGGAGCTATGCTCAGTTATCATATTTCGAAAAAGCACGGTGAAGAGGGGCTACCTGCTGATACGATTCAGTTTGGTTTTAAAGGATCTGCAGGCCAGAGTTTTGGTGCTTTTCTTGCCCCAGGGATCACCTTTGGTCTTTCGGGAGATGCTAATGATTATGTTGGCAAAGGACTGTCGGGTGGAAAAATATTTATTTATCCCCCTAAAGAATCCACACTCGTGCCGGAAGATAATATTCTAATCGGTAATACGGTGCTTTATGGCGCGGTTTCTGGTAAAGCCTTTTTTCGAGGAATAGCAGGGGAACGTTTTGCAGTGCGAAATAGTGGTGCGCAAACGGTTGTCGAGGGAGTTGGCGACCATGGATGCGAATACATGACCGGAGGTACTGTTGTTGTACTCGGTTCCACAGGTAGAAACTTTGCTGCAGGGATGAGTGGCGGACTCGCGTATGTGCTGGACCGCGACAGCGATTTTCAAATTCATTGTAATAAGAGTGGAGTTGATTTGGTGAGTGTCGATGAAGCGGAAGATGCACAGCAATTAAAATCCCTGATCGAAGAACATTTTCAATCGACTCAAAGTGCCGTAGCCAAAAAAGTTTTGGATGAATGGGAAGAAACCTTGCCGAAATTTGTAAAAGTATATCCGACCGATTACCGGAGAGTTATTGAAAAACATAAAAATAAAAAGCAGAACGAATTACAAGTTGCTTAAATAATAATGGAAACAGGAGAGTAAAAATTTAGATGGGTGCAATTAAAGGGTTCATGGAATTTGAACGGGAGACCCCTTCGGGTCGGCCGGTTGAGGAAAGGCTGAAGGATCAGAAAGAGTGTTATGCTCCTTTTTCCGAAGACAAATATAAAGAGCAAGGTGCAAGGTGTATGGATTGTGGTGTGCCTTTTTGTCAAAGTGATACGGGTTGCCCCTTGGGCAATTTGATTCCTGATTGGAACGACATGGTTTATCGTGGTCGCTACGAAGAAGCCGTGGAACTTTTGCTGAAGACAAATAATTTCCCTGAATTCACGGGACGAGTTTGTCCGGCTCCATGCGAAGGAGCTTGTGTGTTAGGCATAAGTGAGCCAGCGGTGACCATTTGTAAAATTGAAGAAATGATTGCCGAGAAAGGTTTTGAAGAGGGTTTCATTCATGCTAAGCCACCTAAAATTAGAACGGGAAATAAAATTGCCGTTGTCGGTTCAGGGCCAGCGGGTCTGGCATGTGCAGCGCAACTGAATTCAGTCGGGCATGAAGTGACTGTTTTTGAGAAGGACGATCGTGTTGGCGGTCTGCTGATGTATGGCATCCCTCATTTCAAGCTGGATAAAGAAATTGTAAAACGCCGAATCAAATTAATGCAGGACGAGGGAATTATTTTTAAGACCGGAGTGCATATTGGTGTCGATAAGCCGGCAAAAGAATTGAAGGATGAATACGATTCAGTAGTGTTATGTGGTGGTTCGCAAAAACCCAGAGACTTGCCGGTGGTAGGCCGGGAACTGGATGGTGTTCATTTCGCCATGGAATTTTTGCCGCAGCAAAACAAACGCAATGAAGGAGATACCATTCCTGATGATATTTTCATCACGGCAAAGGGTAAAAATGTTTTGATCATTGGCGGTGGAGATACCGGCTCAGATTGTCTGGGAACTTCTCTGAGGCAAGGTGCCAAGAGCGTGACCAACTTTGAACTTCTTCCTGAACCTCCGCGCGCGCGTACTGATAGCAACCCTTGGCCACAATGGCCGAAAACTTTTCGTGTTTCTTCTTCACACCAAGAAGCGAATGAGCGAGAAGGAAAAGATAGAATTGTGGAATATTGTGTTGCCACTAAAAAAATAACGGGTAAGGACGGTAAGGTTTCTAAAATTCATGGAGTGAACATGGCTTTTGGCGATCCAGATCCTAAGACCGGCCGTGCCTCAATGAATGAAGTTCCAGGCTCCGATTTTGAGTTAGATGTTGATCTGATTCTTCTGGCGATGGGTTTTGTTCATCCTGTTCACGAAGGAATGGTAATGGAATTGGGACT
>CALJGH010000143.1 GCA_938073925.1 uncultured Nitrospinaceae bacterium | reverse complement strand
AAAGAGAAAATTTCTTTAGGGTTGGATTTGCAAGGCGGCATGCATTTGGTACTTGAGGTGAAGGTAGAAAAAGCAGTCGAAGCCAGCTTGGAACGTTTGGCTGATGATATCAAACGCGATATCGGAGAAGAGGATTTAGAGGTTGACCGTATTAAAGCAATTTTTGATAAATTGCAGGTAAATATTCGCATGGTGGATGCTCTTGACTTGCCTCCTGTTAAAAAGGTCATGGAAGGTTATTCATTCTTTACTAAGGTCAGTGAAGACTCGGATGGTTTGGGTCTGGTTTATGAATTGGATGCGGATCAAGTAAAACAGATCGAAGAAAACGCTGTTAGTCAAGGGTTGGAAACCATCCGAAACCGGGTGGATCAGTTCGGAGTATCAGAGCCGACTATTCAGGTACAGGGGGAACGGCGCATTCTGATTCAATTGCCTGGAGTGAAAGATCCCGAGCGAGCGATCAACCTCATTGGAAAAACAGCTCGTCTGGAATTCAAACTAGTAGACGAAGACAACAGCCTGCAAGAAGCTTTAGCGGGTCGGGTTCCAGAAGAGTCAGAAATTCTATATACGCGGAAAGAAAATAAAGAAACCGGGGAAATTACTAAAGAGCCTTTTCTCCTGAAGAAACGTACGGTATTGACGGGAGAAACTTTGACCGGTGCTGAAGTAAGGTTTGACGGGGATTTCAACGAACCCTATGTTGCGCTAAATTTTAATAGCGTAGGCGCGATGATCTTTCATGAGGTTACGCGCGAAAATATTAGGAAGCGTTTGGCTATTGTTCTCGATGACAATGTTTATTCCGCGCCAGTAATTCAGGATGCTATTCCTGGAGGTCGAGCGCAGATAACAGGTCAATTTACTTCAGAAGATGCGCGCGATCTGGCCATCATTCTGCGTGCGGGTGCTTTGCCTGCACCGGTGGTGATTCTGGAAAACAGAACGGTGGGGCCATCCCTCGGACAGGATTCAATTAACAAGGGTATAAGCTCAATCATTTTTGGCGGAATCTTAGTAGTTGTGTTCATTCTTATTTATTACAAACTGTCAGGGGTGATTGCAGTTACTGCATTGACTCTGAACATTGTTATACTTGTCGGTGCGCTGGCTTATTTTGGTGCCGCATTGACCTTGCCGGGCATTGCAGGAATTATCCTCACGGTAGGTATGGCGATCGATGCAAACGTTCTTGTCTTTGAAAGAATACGCGAAGAAGTAAAACTCGGTAAAACAGTGCGGGCCGCGATTGAGGCGGGTTTTTCAAAGGCGTTTCGTACCATCGTGGATGCAAACATCACCACTTTTATAGCGGCGGTCGTGTTGTTTCAATTTGGTACTGGGCCGATTAAAGGCTTTGCCATTACTCTTTGTATTGGTATTGCGGCAAGCATGTTTACGGCAGTGTTTGTAAGTCGCACTTTCTTCGACTGTACGATGAGTCGGCAAAAACTGGATAAATTGAGTATCTGATTATGCAATTGTTTAAAAGTGAAACCCATTTTAATTTTATGGGCAGGATTAAAGCAGCGGTGATCTTTTCGACCGCTTTGATTTTGATTGGGCTGGGTTCTGTTGCTGTATCCGGTGGTCTTAAATTTGGCATCGACTTTGCCGGTGGAACGTTAATTCAATTGCAGTTTAAGAATCCGCCTGACATAGAAGTGATTCGTGATGGTCTAAAAACCATCGGATTAGGGGAAAGCACTATTCAGGAGTTCGGATCGAAAAGAGACATCCTGATAAGGGTGCAGCGCTCTGAAGAGAAGCTGGAGGCGGTGGGTTCGATGGTTCGCAAGAGCCTCATGGGAAAGTTTAATGTTGATGAAATTTCGGTGGAAAGAGTAGAGATGGTTGGCCCAAAAGTAGGTCGCGATTTGCGCGAAAAAGCGTTGCTCTCTATTTTATATGCCATCATAGGAATCGTGATTTATATTTCATGGCGTTTTGAACTTCAATATGCCAT
Source organism: uncultured Nitrospinaceae bacterium (assembly GCA_938073925.1). Lineage (GTDB taxonomy): Bacteria > Nitrospinota > Nitrospinia > Nitrospinales > VA-1 > UBA8687. The sequence continues at coordinate 4,879 of CALJGH010000143.1, read as the reverse complement.
TGCGGCTATCATTGCACTGATCCATGATGTGTTAGTGACCATGGGTGCGTTTTCGATTTTTGATAAGGAATTTACACTTGTCATTGTTGCTGCCTTCCTGACCATCATCGGTTATTCGCTCAACGACACCATAGTTGTGTTTGATCGTATACGAGAAAATCTGCGCCGGAAAGGCAAGTCCTCTATAGCTGACATGATAAACACGAGTATCAATCAAACACTCAGCCGAACCCTTTTAACATCGGGGACGACTTTGTTGGTAGTAATTGCGTTGTTCTTTTTTGGCGGCGAAATCATTCATGACTTTTCTTTCGCCTTGCTCGTGGGAATTTTTATTGGAACATATTCGTCTATTTTCATAGCCAGTGTGTTTCTGGTTTATTGGGATTCCCGGAATACTGCCCACCGTTAGCGGCCTCTGTAATCCCGCGCTCAGGTGGGAAAAAGACAATAGTTCTTAGTGGCTGTGTAAAATCCGTTCAACAAAATTTATTGGTAAAGGTCTAGCGGTTAAAGCGGAATCATTTGCATTTTGCTTTATGCCCGTGCTACATTTTTTTAAGCCCAATTTCTGAGATGGAGAATTATGAGCGTATCGCCAAAGGTTCAGCTTCAACAACTGGTTGATTTGCAAAAAATTGACGATCAAATTTCTGAGCACAAAAAAGCTCTCGCAGATATTCCTCTTCAACTCGACTCTGCGAGTTCTGAATTAGAGAAAAAGAAAATTATTTTAAAGGTTGTGAGGGAAGAAATCGCAGCACTGCAAAAACAGCGCAAAGATTTTGAGTTAGAGGTGCAGGGCGAAAATGACCATATGGCAAAAGCCAAAACTAAGCTTCCAGCAGTAAAAACAAATAAAGAGTACACGGCAATCCTTACTGAAGTCGATGCAATCAAGGAGAAAGTGTCGAAGATTGAAGACAAGGAACTCGAAGTTATGGAAACTTTAGAGGAGAAAGCCAAAGAAATTCCCGGCGTTGAAAAAAAATGTAAAGAAGAGGATGCATTTTTTAGCGAGTATAGGCAGAAAAAAGAGACGGAAGAGAAAAGGTTTAAGGAAGAACTGGAAGAGTTGGTGGTAAAAAGGAAAAGTATCTCCGATCAATTGGAAACTGTAATCCTGAAACGGTATCAGAAAATTTTTGACTCTCGAGAGGGAAGAGCGGTATCGGGACTTCGAGGAGATATTTGCCAAGGATGCTTCCAGCATGTGTTACCGCAGATGGTTATTGAGATCAAGATGGGCCAAAAAATACATCAATGCTCAAGTTGTTTGAGTTTTCTGTTTTGGGATGAGGTTCCTGAAACTTCAGTGCCGAAGTAAACCGGGTGATCGCTGTTTCGGCCCTTGGGTCGAGAGAGAGGAAAGTCCGGGCTCCACAGGGCAGGATACTCCGTAACGCGGAGTGAGGGCGACCTTAAGGAAAGTGCCGCAGAAAATACACAGCCTACCCGACTTTCAACAGTCGGCGGCAATGGTGAAAAGGCGAGGTAAGAGCTCACCAGTACTGCTGGCGACAGCGGTAGCTTGGTAAACCCTATCCGGAGCAAGATCAAATAGGAAAGTGGGTTGCCCGCCCTTTACTTTCGGGTTGATTGCTTGAGCCTGTTGGCAACAGCAGGCCTAGATTGATGGTCACCGCTTCATTTTAGTATGAAGAACAAAACCCGGCTTATGGTTTACTTCGGCTCCCCTACCTGGAAAAATTTAATTCCCAACTCCCTATTAGCATTTGTTTTATTATCTGGGTTTGCTGTTTTCTTTCATATGTTGTTGGATAGAGTTTCCCAAAGGGTAGGGAATCGCCAGACTGCATACTGCGCTAATAAGAAGAGTGGTGATAACCAGAACCACAATAGGAAATGCGTATTGTTTGGGTTTCTCGGATTTTCTTATGGGGTAAGTTTGAACGTTATCTTCCTTGATTGAGCGCATTATTCAATTATCCTCATATCGGACGTGATCAGAGAAACCATAATTTTTGCCTGCATTTAGAGAGTTAATCCCCCGTTTTCAAGCTCTTTCAGTCTCCGGCATTTTTAGCTCCTGCTGTTCCACTAAAATACTACTCAAAGGCTTTGTTATGATCTTAGGGGAGGGCTATGCAAAAAGTGGGCAGAAATGACTAATTATCAAGGGTTAAGAAGCCGTTATAACTTTGATAGGCTATTCTATTTTTATATTTAAATTCTTTATTATGTTCAGGAATCCAATACCTTTTAAATTTGCTACATTTTTTCTGTCAGTTTTTATAATGATGGGGGGATGGGCTCATGCGGATGAGTTTTCAGAATCCGAATTTTTTGAGGAAAGTGATGGGACTGAGGATAGCCCTAGGTACTCCTTTAAAAATGAAAAAAGTTTTAAGGAGAGGAATAATTTTTTCGACTCAAACTTGAATGATTTAAAAATAACAGATAGTCGAACCTACACCTCATCTCCAAGAAAAAGGGAAAGGCTGCGGGATTCGCAAAACAGGCTGAATTTTGATCGCGATTATTTTTATGGAATATTTTCGGATATTGCTTATACCGCGACCTCGCCATTGAGATGGGACGATTCTGATTGGATGACCGCGGCTTGGATTGCCGGTGGCACAAGTTTATTTTTTATTCTGGATGAAGAAATAAGAGACGGATTTGAAGATAACCGTAGTTCTACTATAGATGATGTGTCTGAGTTTTTTGAGAGATTTGGGAATGGAGCCATCAGTCTTCCGGCTTTGGGAGCTTTTTATCTTTATGGATACTTTGGCGAAAATGCCAAGGCCGAGCGGACTGCTTTGATTGCTGCGGAAAGTTTTCTCGTAACCGGATTGTTCACAACTGTATTAAAGGCGACGGCAGGTCGTCATCGACCTTCGACAGGCGACTCTGCAACTTCTTTCGATGGGTTCACTACAGATCATGGCTCTTTTCCTTCTGGACACACCTCCACCGTATTTGCTATCGCTACTGTCATTGCGAATGAATATGAAGATGTTCCCTATATAGAACCTATATCTTATGGTATCGCTACCATGACGGGACTTTCCCGCATCAATGACGAAAAGCATTGGGCTTCAGATGTTTTCTTGGGCGCAGCTCTGGGTTATTTCACCTCGAAAACTCTACTGCGTTTGCATAGCGATAAAAAGGGACAACATTTCACCATATACCCGAGAGTGGACAGAAATGGTGGCGGCATTGTGTTGGGTAAAAAGTTCTAATTTTCTACTTCTGATTCTCTGCCCAGAGGGACAGTTTCTCGCGAAAAATTTTGGCGTTATGTCGCACATCCACGGGAAAGTCTTCATGGAAAAGTACTTTTGTTATGGATTGCGTCAAAGAGGATTTTGCTCCGCGTTCTAAAAGCTCTGCTGTAAATTTTTGTCGTGCTGCTTGAGACTTTATTCTTTCCACAGGTTCAATAATAATTACCGGCTTGGTTTTATAGCCTGTACCGACCAGGGCAGAGCGTTTGACATCAGGATGCTGATTGAAGATGGCTTCGCAGGGAATGGTATATAGCGTTTCGAATTCGGTGACGACTCTCTGATTTTTTCTGCCATAAAACCAAAGGCGATTTTTTTCGTCCAGCCTTCCCAGATCCCCCATTCGATGCCAGAATGAATTTCCGTCTTCAATTTTGGCGAGCTGAGTCAGGTCTTGCCGATTGAAGTAAGTCCGCGTCGCCCATTCGGCTTTCACCGCAATTTCACCCACGATGTTTGTGCCAGACTCGGTGACATCCTGCCACTTTAAAATCGGCTGGTCTGAAATCTCGATTATTTTAATTTCAACACCGGGAATTGGGTGGCCCACACAAGTTCCTTTTCCTTGGTTAGATAAAGACCATGTTTCATCAAGAATTTCTCGTCTGTCTATTAAGGATACCGGTAGAACTTCTGTAGCTCCATAGGGTGTGTAAATTTTACAGCTCTTATCAACGATGGTTTCAAACCGTGCAAGCAAATCACCGGAAACAGGACCCCCTGCCATGATGATGCGCTTTAAAGTAGGAAGTTGAATATTTTGATCCAGACAATATTGGCTGACCGTATCCCATAAAGCTGGCGAACCAAAACTGCTGGAAATTTTAAAATTCTGTATTGGAACAATAATATTTTTGGGATCAACATGGGCAGGTTTTGTGGAATCCATATCAGGAATAATACTGGTCATTCCTAATCCGCTGCTGAATAAACCGAAAAGAGGGAATGTCGGCAGATCGGTTTCATCAGGTTGAATATCAAACTGTTCCTGAAGAATTCTTACCTGATGATTAAATATTCCATGAGAAAAAAGAACTCCTTTTGCAGGGCCCGTGCTACCACTGGTAAACAAGATAGCCGCAGGGTGTTCTTTTTCCATGGAGGCCATTTTAAAATCTGTTTTTCCTGAATCGAGCAACTTATTCAGGGAGGCTCCACCCCAGAACCATCTTGTGCCAACGGTTACATTATGTTGGATGGATTTAAAAGTGCCGGGAAAAATTTTTTTTATCGCGTGGGCGAGTGGAATTGCAATCATTCCATGAGGCTGAACTTGTTTTATACATTTCAGGACATTCTTTTTGCCCAGCCCGGGATCAATGAGAACTGGAATAAGGCCTGCCTTGAACATGGCAAAGGTCAGGGTTACAAAATCGATACCATAGGGCACCATCAGCAAAACCCGCTCACCTGATTTCATCCCAAATTGAACCAGACCCGAGGCGAGCCGACTGCTTTCCTGTTCCAGTTCTTTAAACGTTCTCTGTCGTCCGCTACGCATTTCAATGAGAGCAACGGATTCTGGTTTTTGATCCGCCCAGTGTTCCAGTCGCGCAGCAATATTAAAGGTTTCTATTTTAGTCAAGGGATTTTGAGTGCCTTTTTTAACAGAGGTAATGTCA
>CALJGH010000142.1 GCA_938073925.1 uncultured Nitrospinaceae bacterium | reverse complement strand
ATGGGGATTTGTTCTTCGTTGTATTTTGGTTCTTTTAGAGGCAAATCAGCGTCTTACGTTACTGTGGTTTTCAGTAGTCACAGTTTTGTGTGACTTTTTGTGTAACTGTAAGAAAGTTTCGCTTTAAAATCAATGGTAGATCTTAATTGGGTAACTTTTGTGTAACTTCATTATCATTATAAATCCATGACTTATAGAAGAATAACTACTCCCATTCAATAGTGCTGGGGGGTTTGGAGCTGATGTCGTAGACCACACGGTTGACACCATGGACTTCGTTGATGATCCGATTAGAAAAGGTGCCGAGTAGTTCGTGGGGCAGATGCGCCCAGTCGGCTGTCATGCCGTCGGTGCTGGTGACGGCGCGAATGGCGATCACGCTTTCGTAGGTGCGCGAGTCTCCCATAACTCCAACGGTTTTGACGGGGAGTAGCACCGCAAATGATTGCCATAAATCGTTGTAGAGTCCTGCCGCTTTTATTTCTTCAAGAATGATTTTGTCTGCCGCGCAGAGGATGTCGAGTCGCTCTTGTGTAATGTTTCCCAAAATGCGAATAGCCAGTCCCGGTCCGGGGAAAGGTTGGCGGTTGATGATGTCATCGGAGATGCCCATTTCTTTACCCAGTTCGCGGACTTCATCTTTAAACAATTCGCGGAACGGTTCGAGTAATTTCAGGTTCATCTTTTCTGGCAAGCCGCCAACATTATGATGCGATTTGATCACCGCCGATGGTCCTTTAAAGGAGACAGACTCAATCACATCCGGGTAGAGAGTTCCTTGTGCGAGAAAAGTGAAGTTGCCCAGACGTTTTGCTTCTTCCTCAAACACGTCGATGAAGGTGTTGCCGATAGACTTTCTTTTTTGTTCGGGGTCCGTCACGCCTGTCAGTTTCTTTAGGAATTGATCGGAGGCATCGATCACATCCAGATTGATATTGAAGTTATCGCGAAAGGTTTTTTCTACTTTGTCTCTTTCGCCCGTGCGTAGGAGTCCGTTGTCGATAAACAGGCAATAAAGGTTGTCTCCAATGGCCTTGTGGATAAGCACGGCGGTTACTGAGGAGTCAACGCCTCCGCTCAATCCGCAGATCACTTTTTCGTTGCCAACCTTTTTGCGGATATCTTCGATCATAAAATCGACTAACGATTCTATCTTCCAGTTGGCAGCGCATTCGCAGATTTTGAAAAGAAAATTTCTGAGAATCTTTTCGCCTTCAGCACTGTGCACCACTTCTGGATGAAATTGCAGGCCATAAATATGCACTATCGGGTTCTCGATTGCTGCCACTGGAGAATTGCCCGTGAAAGCGATAGGCTTGAATTGCTTTGGTAGTTTAGAGATACGGTCGCCGTGACTCATCCATACAGTGGAGTTGTTTTTAACGCCTTCAAATAGATGTGAAAATTCTTTCAGCATCAATTCGGCGCGACCAAACTCACGATGCTCTGAAGGATGAACCTCTCCTCCTAAAAGATGCGTGATGAGCTGCATGCCATAGCAGATACCTAAAATAGGAATTCCCAATTCAAATATTTTGGGGTCGCATAGATGGGAATCCTTATCGAGAACACTTGCTGGTCCGCCTGAAAGAACAATCCCCTTAGGCTTGAACTCAGAAATCTTGTCCAGCGTCATGGTGCAGGGATGAATTTCGCAATACACTTCGCACTCGCGGATTTTACGGGCGATGTTCTGGGTGTACTGCGACCCAAAATCGAGAATTAGAATTTTTTGTTCGTGCAGTAGGTCTGTCATGCTTTGCGGAGTTTTTTTATAAATCAGTCGATGTGATAATTGGGTGCTTCTTTGGTGACGATCACATCGTGGACATGACTTTCGCGCAGTCCAGAAGAAGTGATTTTAATAAACGAAGCATTTTTTCTTAATTCGTCAATGGAAGCGGTGCCACAATAACCCATCCCGGCTCGCAGCCCTCCGAGTAACTGATGAACCGTGAATGAAAGGGCCCCTCGGTAGGGGATGCGTGCTTCCACTCCTTCAGGCACCAGTTTACTTTCGGATAATTCCAGTTCCTGAAAATAACGGTCGCTGGACCCTTTCGACATAGCACCGATGGAACCCATGCCGCGATACTCTTTATAGCTTCTGCCTTGATAAAGAATTTTTTCGCCAGGACTTTCGTCAGTGCCCGCGAATAAGGAGCCAATCATCACCGTGCTGGCTCCTGCTGCGATAGCTTTAGTGACATCGCCAGAGAGTTTGATACCGCCATCGGAAATGACGGGGATGTTTTTCTTTTCCGCTACCTTCACGCATTCGGCGACTGCCGAAATTTGTGGAACGCCAACCCCGCTCACGACTCGTGTGGTGCAAATGGAGCCAGGACCAATTCCCACTTTCACTGCATCGACACCGGCTTTTATCAATGCTGCGGTGCCCTCTGCTGTGGCAACGTTGCCACCAATGATTTGTAATTTTGGAAAGGCTTTTTTAATTTCGCGGATGGTGCTCAAAACTTTTTCGGAATGACCGTGTGCGCTGTCAATGACCAGAACGTCGAGCCCAACCCGAACCAAGTCTTCAATATGTTCTACCGGGTTTTGAGTTACGCCTAATGCAGCCCCTACTAACAATCTGCCTTTTTTATCCTTTGCGGCATTTGGGAACTGTTCTGACTTTTCTATATCTTTGATCGTGATCAACCCTTTCAAGTGTCCCTTTTTGTCGACCACCAGTAGTTTTTCGATTCGGTTGTCGTGCAGAATTTCTTTCGATTTTGAAAGAGGAGTGCCTTCGGGAATGGTCACCAAATCTTCCTGGGTCATCAGGGAACTGATTTTTTTGTTAAGATTTTTTTCAAACCTCAGATCACGGTTGGTCAAAATACCCACTAGCTTTTTCTTCTGTGTGATGGGGATCCCCGTGATGTTGTATTTTTTCATAATCTCAAGTGCTTCGCTGATCTTTTGGTTGGGCTCCATGGTAATCGGGTCGGGGATCATAACGCTCACCGAGCGTTTGACCTTGTCTACCATCTTGCGTTGTCTTTCTGGAGTCAAGTTTCTATGGATGATGCCGATTCCCCCTTCTTGCGCCAGAGCAATGGCTAAATTTGTTTCAGTGACGGTATCCATCGGCGCAGCGATCAATGGGCAATTTAGTTTGATTTTTCGAGTCAAACGGGTAGAAAGATCTACATTATTTGGCAGTACCTTGGAATAGGCCGGAAGTAATAAGACATCATCAAAAGTCAGGTAGGTCGGGACCTTATGGGGGTCGATCATAGGATTTTATTTAATAGAAATTGCATAAAATGTCAAAAGTTGATATTAGCACGTCTGTCCATATTCTTGCCAACAAAACCTTGTAGTTCCTATTTTACCATGTTCCAATAAAGCCGATCATGATGAAAATTATCTTAAACATACTTTTTCTGGTTTTCGCCAGTACCGCTCATTCTCAATCCCTGTTTGAGGGAACTGGAGAACGGGAGGACTGGCTCGGTACTTACTACCAGGGGAAAAAGATGGGATTCACCAAATCGGTTACCCGCTGGGGCCCCGATGGCCTTGTGATGGACTCCACAGTGTTTTTTAAAATCCGTTCCAAATCGGTAGATCAATCCACTACTATTAAACAAACAACACGACTCGATCTGGATTATAGATTGTTGAGCTTTTCCCTGTTGCAGGAAATCTCCGGGCATCGACAACAAGTCGAAGGCACGCTGAAAGGGAACGAGCTACGTTATCGAACCAAATCTTTGGGTTACGATAAAGAAAAAACCGTTGAGTTTACGTCTACGACGGTTCCTTCTTCGACTTTTCTTTTAAATTTGATTTCGGACAGCCTTCGTGTTGGGCAGAAAGGCGAGTTGCCATTGTTTGTGGAACCGTTGCAGTTGATGGTGGATCTGCAATATGAAGTGTTGCGCAAAGAAACACTGCAATATCGCGGTGAATCGGTGGATACGTTTGTCATCCGTCAGCGGTTCAGTGGCATGGAATCAACGATTTGGTTGGCCAATGATGGCTCTGTTTATAGAGAAACCACTGATATGGGATTCGAATCGTTTAAGGAAGAACGGCAAGAGGCGCAGAAAATTGACGAGGCGATGACGATCAGTAGCATCATTACGATGAGCCTGGTGAAACCGGATAAGCCTTTGCCTCGACCCTACAAAAAATATGATCTGGTTTATCAAATTCATCCGGTGGGTTCGCAGAACTCCATCCCAGAAGACCATAGGCAAACAATTCTAAAATCTGAAAAACAAGCGGATGGAAATTATATCACCAAGTTGAGGGTTAAAAGTGAACCGGAGAAAATCGGCCGCATTCCCCAAAAAAAAGAAGCGTTGAGCCCTAAATACATGGAAGAGACTGCCGAGGTTCAGTCGCAGCATCCAATGATCCGGGCTTTGGCAAGAGAACTCTCAGCAGATAGTAAAAGTAAATGGCAGTTGGCTAAGGATATTAACTTATGGGTGCATCTGAACCTGAAAAAGGAAATGGTAGATACGGTTACTGCTTTAGACGCTCTTCTTGAAAGGCGTGGCGAATGCCAGTCGCACACTTTTTTATTTACAGCTTTGGCCCGGGCTTCGGGGATTCCCACTCGTATTGTCAATGGACTGGTTTATTCCAAGGAATATGAAGGATTTCTTTACCATGCCTGGCCGGAAGTATTTGTCGGCGAATGGAGAGCGATGGACCCAACTTTTGGACAGGATAGAGCGGATGCAACCCATATAAAACTCACCCAAAATTCTGATGAAAATCCGTTTCGGATGATGGAATTTGTCGGTAAAATTTCGATAGGTTGGTCTAGCCCGTGAGACCAGCTTGCGCCAAGAATCTATAAATTCAGAATTTTAATCCCTTTAAAATCAAATAGAAATTTGGGTGTTATGAAATTCGCATCTTTATTTTCGTTTTTTATTCGTCTACATTTGTGGTTTCCCGAAAGGCTGAAACCTTTAAGAATTCTGGCCTTGGTCGAAAGTTACAAAGGGGTCACAGAATTTCGTTGACAACCCCATATCTTGTATATATTTTATCATGCAACACACAATATATAGATATTTGTGGAGTATTTAATTTTTGAGCACCTAAAAAATAAGGGTGGGGAGAAGCAAAAAGTGATATGCCCTTTATTCAATAATAAGTATTTAATTTTATTGACCCGATTTGAATTGAAAGAGACGGAGCGTTTTTATGCGAATTGACCGGAAGTTCACCGTTGAATCCCAAGATCCTTACAGAGGGATCAAGTTTGTCGAGCGGGTATCGAAAATCAATAACGCCGACGGATCTTTGGTTGCCGAGATAAAGAACGTTCTTGTTCCGGATGCCTGGTCACAAGTGGCGGTGGATATCATCGCGCAGAAATATTTTCGCAAGGCTGGTGTTCCGGCGCGATTGAAAAAGAAATTTGAATCGGGGATGCCTGAATGGCTTTGTCCTTCAATTCCAGATGAAGAAGCTCTGAACCAACTCTCTGTTTCAGCACAATATACCCGTGAGACAACCTCGCAAGAAGTAATCCATAGATTAGCGGGATGCTGGACTTACTGGGGCTGGAAGAAAAATTGTTTCAACAGTGAAGAAGCGGCGCGAAATTACTACGATGAAATGCGTTACATGTTGATACATCAGCTGGCTGCACCAAATTCTCCGCAATGGTTCAATACGGGAATCAACTGGGCCTATGGTCTTGAGGGGCCAGCGCAGGGTCATTATTATTTTGACGAAGAAGCCGGGAAATTACAGAAATCTGCAAGTGCATATGAAAGACCACAACCCCATGCCTGCTTCATTCTTTCGGTCAATGATGATCTGGTGGGTGATGGCGGAATAATGGATTTATGGCGGCAAGAGGCGCGCCTATTCAAATTTGGATCAGGTACTGGAAGTAATTTTTCCAACCTTCGGGGTTCCGGGGAGGGATTGTCTGGAGGGGGTAAATCTTCTGGTCTGATGAGCTTTTTGAAAATTGGCGACCGGGCTGCGGGCGCGATTAAGTCTGGCGGGACCACGAGACGGGCTGCAAAAATGGTCACGCTCGATATGGATCATCCCGACATTGAAGAGTTTGTCGAATGGAAGGTTAAGGAAGAGAGAAAAGTCGCGGCCTTGGCTGCTGGAAGCCGGATCACCCGTCGTTGCTTGAAAAGTGTTATTCAAGCCTGCTGGACTGAAGGTTTGTCTGACGAAGCTCGTTTTGAAGTGCAGAAAAACAAAGCACTTAAAAAAGCGGTTCGCAAAGCTCTCGATTGTTTTGTCCCTGAAAATTATGTTTACCGCGTGATCCAGTTGGCTCAACAAGGCACTAAAGATATTGAGTTTGAAGAGTACGATACCAGTTGGACCTCGGAAGGTTACTTAACCGTTTCTGGTCAAAACTCGAACAACTCGGTTCGCCTTAGCAATGAGTTTTTGAAAAGTGTTGAATGCGATGGCAACTGGAACCTGATTCGCAGAACAGATGGTAAAGTCGCCAAGACTTTACCAGCGCGAGATCTATGGGATAAAGTCAACTTCTCTTCATGGTCCAGTGCAGATCCCGGATTGCAGTTTCACACCACCATAAATGAATGGCATACCTGCCCTGAAGATGGCGAAATAAAAGCGTCCAATCCTTGTTCAGAATATATGTTTCTTGATGATACGGCCTGCAACCTGGCTTCGATCAACTTGATGAAATTTTATAACGTAGAAAAAGGATTGTTCGAAGCGGAAGACTATCGCCATGCTTGCCGGTTGTGGACTCTCACTCTTGAAATTTCTGTCTCGATGGCGCAGTTCCCAAATAAAGCGATTGCGCAAAAGAGTTATGAATTCCGCACGCTTGGTTTGGGTTACGCAAATCTCGGCGCGATGCTCATGGTCATGGGCATTCCTTACGACTCTGAAAGAGGTCGAGCCATTGCCGGTGCAATATCCGCTATGACTACCGGGGCTGCTTACGCGATGTCAGCCGAATTGGCAAAAGAGTTGGGAGCATTCATTCATTACGAGAAAAACAAATCGTCCATGTTGCGTGTGTTAAAAAACCACTGGCGTGCGTCTCACAATGTTGAAGCGCATGACTACGATGGACTCACCATATTCCCACAAGGAATCCAGGCAGAGCATTGTCCCGCCTATCTCCTTGATGCGGCGCAAAAAGAATGGGCCGATGCTTTGGCTTTGGGAGAAAAATATGGTTATCGCAATGCGCAAACAACCTGCATCGCACCCACAGGCACCATTGGCCTGCTAATGGATTGCGACACCACGGGTATTGAACCTGACTATGCGTTGGTTAAATACAAAAAATTGGCTGGTGGCGGTTATTTCAAAATCATCAATCAATCGGTTCCCGGTGCCTTGTGGCGATTGGGTTACAAGCCTGAAGAGGTTAAGGAAATTGTTGAGTATTGTGTCGGATCAGGAAGTCTGGATTCTTCTCCTTATGTCAATCGAGATTCTCTGAAGGGAAAAGGGTTCACCGATGATGTGATCGACAAAATCCAACTGGAACTTCCTCGAGTATTTGATATCAGTTTCGCATTCAACAAATTTGTGTTGGGAGAAAATTTTTGCAAAGACGTTTTGAATCTTTCTGATGAGCAACTGGACTGCATCACTTTCAACTTGCTGTTGCATTTGGGATACACCGATGAAGAAATTCAATCGGCAAACGATTTTATCTGCGGTCGCATGACAATTGAGAACGCTCCGCATCTGAAAGAAAGACATTATTCGGTTTTTGATTGCGCCACCAAGTGCGGGAGATATGGAGAACGGTTCATTCGACCGGAAGCGCATATCCAAATGATGGCTGCAGCACAGCCTTTTCTTTCGGGAGCGATTTCCAAAACCATCAATATGCCAAATGAGGCAAGCATTGAAGATGTAGAAAAAGCTCATATGCTCAGCTGGAAACTCATGTTGAAAGGAACCGCCGTTTATCGAGATGGATCGAAACTCAGCCAACCTCTAAACAGCGTGGCGACCGAAAGCTTTAAAGAACTGCAAATGGAAGACGATGAAGTTGCCGCGACTCCGGTAGCTCCCGCCATGAAAGCTGCCGAGCAGGTTATAAAAATTATTCAGCACAAACGTAGAGCTCTTCCTCATCGGCGCAAAGGCTACACTCAGAAAGCGTCCATTGGCGGACACAAAGTTTATCTGCGAACAGGGGAGTATGACGATGGCTCCCTCGGTGAAATTTTCATCGATATGCATAAAGAAGGCGCGGCTTATCGAAGCCTGATGAACTGCTTTGCAATTGCCATTTCATTAGGACTGCAACACGGCGTTCCTCTGGAAGAATTTGCAGACGCTTTTGTGTTCACTCGCTTTGAACCCAATGGAATGGTTACGGGGAATAAGTCCATCAGTATGTCCACTTCCACCATTGATTACATCTTCCGCGAATTGGCAATCACCTATCTGGGGCGTGACGATCTCGCACAGGTAACTCCGGATGATTTGCGATCTGATTCTATTGGTAAAAAAAATCAGCAGTCGAGTGATGAAGATGATGATAACTCTTTGCCTCTCGTTTTAAAAAGTGAAGCGAAAGAATCCACAGAAGGAAACGTGCAAACTACCTCCGCTGTTCAGGCTGATCCAATAAACGGAAATGGCCATAACAACGGTAATGGAAACGGCAACGGTGCTGCAAAATTGAGTGGCGGTACTGCTGTTGCCACCACCGCTGTGATTGCCAAGCTTAAAGGATATGAAGGAGATGCGTGCCAGGAATGCGGCAGCCTGACGCTGGTGCGAAATGGTACGTGTTTAAAATGCATGACCTGCGGAGCGACTTCAGGTTGCTCCTGATTCAAACCCGCCTCGTCTGAATAAAATGTTTGCAGGAGTCCGGCCGGCGATTTCTTCGCCGGCCTCTCTGCATCACTCGGCGTGGAGCCCAAAAATTCATTCTCATCAAGCTCTCAGTGCAATGAAGTATTCAAGGTAAACCTGACTGGCTCCTGCCAAAATAGTCGCTATTGTAAACCCAGAAAACTCAAGGGTCGTCCCGCAACATATATCACCGATTGTCTTAAAACTAAAAAACAGAATAAAGATATAATGTGATCATACAACGTCCGCTTTGGTTGGTGATCTCAACCGGTCAACGTAACACTATAATCTTAAATAAAAAGATGGAGTGTTGCAAATGGCATACAGAACCCGAATTAAATATACCTATGCACAGAAACAGGAGATATGGGATCGTTGGAAAAAAGGTGAGTCTCTGACCTCAATCGGAAAAGAATTGTACGATTTACGTGCGTACGAAAGGTAAGTTCGATGTCATTCCGGACCTTTAACTGTTTCGCTTCAGCTTATAGTGAACCGTTTAAAATAAAAAGCTGAGAGATAATTTCTGTAAAAATTTGTTCGGGTGAATGTCCACTACTGGCCGACTCCGGTCAATTTAGCCCATTTTTATTTTCGATTTTTCAACATTATTTCAAAAGATATTTAACTATTCTCAGAAGAGCAATTATTTTGACAGGAAAAAAGAGTGTTGACCTTTAGAGTTCAGCGTCACGTTGGCAGCGGAAGCCGAAGGTGGGGTTTTTTAGTTGTGCTTCTACTTTATTTCGAAAAGAAATTTTTGACTGATTGTTATAGCTGGTCCAGCCGCCTCCCTTAACGATTTGTAAATCCTTATTTTTTGTATGTACCCATTCCCATACATTACCTGTCATATCCATAACACCATAGGGGCTTGCGCCCGCAGGAAAAGAAGCTACGGGTGCCACGGATAAATGACCGTCTTCTTTTCCGAACGTGTTGGCATGTTTAGGTCGAAACTCATTCCCCCAAGGCCAGGTGAAGGTCGAGTTGCCCCGGGCAGCGGCTTCCCATTCTTCTTCGCTGGGTAAACGCTTGTCAGCCCATTGGCAATATTTTCGCGCTTGATTCCAGTCGATTCCCATAGCGGGACATTGTGGGCAGGATTTGCCATTGGTATAAGGTTTTTCACTGTATCGAGGTTGGAATTTTTTAAAATTTACTACCGTTATTTCTGTTCGGTCAATATAGAAAGCCGAGAGTGTTACAAAGCGGGAACCGTTTTCATCGGGACGGAGGGTTTCACTTGTTTCTATCTTTTTCACACCTACAAGGTATTTCCCCTGATTGATCAGGATCATCAGTGTCTGATCCTTCTCATTTAAAATAGTGGGAAGAAGAGAGGTGTCGACTGGTGTTGTATATCGTGG
>CALJGH010000141.1 GCA_938073925.1 uncultured Nitrospinaceae bacterium | reverse complement strand
CCGGTGAGACCATCTTTATTAAATTCGCTTTATTTCAGCAAAACTAATATCCAATTTCTTCGAAAAAAAAATCATAGATTTATAAACACTAGTATCATCCAAGCGATTTTATTCTTAACAGTCCTCTTTGCATCTTCATCTACCCTTTGGGCTGAAAATACAAAAGTGAATATCGCAAACCGGATCATCTCGACTTCGCCTGCTATTACCGAAACTCTTTTCGAACTGGGATTGCGGGATCGAGTAATTGCTGTATCAGATTTTTGCCAATATCCCGAAGAAGCCTGCAAACTCCCAAGTATTGGGGGCATGCTCAACCCCAACATGGAAAAAGTAGTTTTCTTAACTCCTGATTTAATCATTCACCAACCAGGAAATCAAAGGCTTCGTAACAACGCTAAAAGTGTAGGAATCAAAATGCTCGAATTGCGTATGGGAAATTTGGAAGAAATTTTTGAGTCTATTAAAAAACTGGGTGTCGTTTTAAATTGTCAAGAACAAGCAAATAAGCTAACCCTGCAGCTAACTAAAGGCATCGATTTTTATCAGGAGCGATTAAAAGATTTACCCCGAAAAGAGGTTCTATTGCTCTTGGGAGATAGCAGTGATCCAGCCCGTGATTTATATGCAGCAGGTCCCGGCACTTTTTTAAATGAGCTTTTAAATCTTTCTGGGGGAAGAAATATTATCGGAGACTCGCCATCTCGATACCCCAAGTTATCTAAAGAATATATTATTGAAAAATCACCAGAAATTATAATCGAAGCCAGTCCAAAATCAAATCTATCACAACAAGAAATTGATATTAGAATTAAAGAGTGGAATCGATTCCCTACCATTGAAGCCGTTAAAAAAAGACAGATCTATTTTATTGGCGCTGATTATATTCTAATACCCGGCCCTCGCCTTATAAAAATTATCGAACAATTTTCTAAAGCCATACATCCCAATTTGTTTACTAACCATACCAGAACATCAGTAATCGAGAGAAATCTCAGCCCATGACTCCAGAATTGATGGCAGCAGAAAACATTTCATTCTCCTATGAAACCTCACGGGTATTGAAAGATCTCTCCGTTTCGATTCAGAAGCAAGACTTTATAGGAATGATTGGTCCAAACGGATCTGGAAAATCTACTCTAATAAAAATCTTGGGAGGAATTTTAAAAGCGGATTCTGGTCTTATTCAATTTAAAGGAACACCTTTATCAAAAATAAACAAAAAACTATTCGCTCAGTCTGTCTCATGGATTCCTCAAGACCATCCTATGGTTTTTCCTTTCAAAGTTTCTGAAATCGTAATGATGGGCCGTCACCCTTATCTTTCTCCTCTATCGTTTGGAAGCGAGGAAGACTTTGATATAACTCGGTGCGCTATGGAAACCACAATGACCTATCAGTTTGCGGACAGATACTTCAATGAAATAAGCGGTGGAGAAAAGCAACGTGTCATGATAGCCAGCGCGATGGCGCAAAACCCCGAATTGATGCTCCTCGATGAACCGACCTCTGCATTAGATCTAAAGTATCAAGTTCAAATTTTGAATATCCTGAAGTACCTAAATACAAATCATAATATGACTCTGGTTATGGCTATGCACGACTTGAATCTCGCATCTCAATTTTGCAACCGTCTTATACTTTTGAGTGAGGGGGGAATTGTTCGTGACGGGACTCCCGAAAAGGTACTCGAAAAGGATATCCTTGAACAAGTCTATGGTATAGATATCGATCTAAGCATTAGAGATGGCCACATTATGGTCCATCCTGTGATAAGAAATTAACACTAGGCATTTTGATATGAATTTACGGTCTTACTCGACTACCCTTTCAATATTTTTTTTATTATTCCTTGTTACTCTTTGCATCACGCCGTTGATAGGCTCCAGCGACATAAGTCTGGCCCGGGCATTTTCATCGACACTGGCTACATCTAACAATGTGGATGCCAACATTCTTTTCCAAGTTCGAATTCCAAGAATTCTTCTGGGTGCCTTAACAGGCGCCGCATTATCTGTCGCTGGTACTATTTTCCAGGCTCTTTTAAGGAATGATTTAGCAGCCCCTTTTACATTGGGTGTCTCTAGCGGAGCAGCTCTTGGAGCGGTAATTGCGATTGCCTTGAATTTAAACTTTTCGATACTGGGCTTCTCGGTAATTTCATTGTTCTCCTTTTTAGGCTCTCTCGGGGCTATTTTTTTGGTATTCAGTCTGGTGCGCACTCGCCACGGAGAGTTCCCGACCGCAGTGTTACTTCTAGCAGGTGTAACCGCCAATTTCTTTTTCGCGGCCATGGTAATGTTTATTCATTATATGTCAGACTTCAGTCAGTCATTCCAGATCATTCGCTGGCTTATGGGTGGTTTAGACATCACCGACTATAAAACAATTCTCAGTGTGTGCCCGGTAGTTTTTTTGGGGATATTTATTTTGATGTTTATCAGCAGGGATATGAACCTTATCAGCACCGGGGATCATTCTGCATCCAGCCGTGGAGTGAATGTCGGCAGAATTCAAAAAATAGGGTTCATCACAGCCTCCCTTATCACCGGAGCCGTTGTGGCAATTTGTGGCCCTATCGGTTTTGTAGGTTTGATCGTTCCTCATATCGTTCGACTCTTTGTCGGACCTGACCTCAGGATACTTATTCCCACATCCATGTTATTTGGAGCCAGCTTTTTAATTATCTGCGACACGTTTTCCCGAACCTTACTGGCTCCCACCGAAATTCCCGTGGGTATCATTACGGCGATGTTAGGAGGGCCCTTTTTCATTTGGCTTTTAAAACGTAAGAGGCCTGCTTGAATGACAGCTAAAACATTAATGATTCAGGGAACAGGTTCGGGAGTTGGAAAGAGTATTTTGACCGCTGCCATCTAGGGCTGGGATTATTTGATTTAGAAACGACTTTTGATTTCGAAATAATAACACCTCAAGTTGAACTCATCACTGTAGAAAGCATTACTTTAAAAGGTGGACTAACTTGTCATGGCTATGGAATACATATGGGGCGAACCATGTTTAAAACACCTTATTGTTCATTATTTTCCAGCCCCAAAGATGAAAATCCTATGAATTTTGGGATCATTAATCAAGATGGAACGGTTCTTGGAACTTACCTCCACAGTTTTATGGATAACAATTTCTTTCGTCAATCGTTACTTTGTTATATAAAAGTACATTGATTTATTAATAAGCCTTCAAATTATTTTGACTTCACTGTGTTTAGAGTGTTTAGAGTGTTTAGACAAAATTAATTAGATCCTCTTTCAGAC
>CALJGH010000140.1 GCA_938073925.1 uncultured Nitrospinaceae bacterium | reverse complement strand
TGCAGGCATAAAAAAACCGCCCACTTTAAAAGTGGGCGGTTTGATAGTTCAAAAATATTATAGTGAGCTTTTCAAAGTGGGAGCCGGTTTAAAACCAACTGTTTTACTGGCCTTAATTTTAATTTCTTCACCCGTTTGTGGGTTTCGACCTTTTCTTGCTTTTCTGGATCTTACGGTAAAAGTTCCAAAGCTAGGGTAGGCAAATCGTTTTTCTTTTTTTATGGCTTTTGAAATATTTTCAAAAGCGGCATCTACTACATCTCCAGCCAATCTTTTTGTTAGATTGTCGTCTTTACAGGTTTTGATTACTGCGTTAATAAGTTCATCTTTAGTCATTATTTTCAACCTCGGGTATAAGGATTATCTGCCGGTGCATTATTAAAAAAACGATTAAAAATGTCAAACAAAAAAACCAGTCTGCCTATCTTCTAAGTAGTCGTGGCAGGAGATATAGACTCTTTTGATTTGGGTGTGGTAAAATAAATCACAAAAAATTAAGAGTTTTGAAGGGCAGGTTTTTATTCCAGAAATAAAAAATTAATTTATTTTTCTTTCATAATCCCGACGTATTTTGACCCGGAATATGAGGAGGTGTAATGGCGATATTGAAAATTGCAAAATTGGGAAACCCTGTTTTAAGGCAGGTGGCCAAACCCGTAGATTTAAATGATTTGGAAGAAAGTGCAATGCAAATCTTTATTGATGACATGATTGAAACCATGCATCATGAAGGTGGTGTAGGGCTTGCCGCACCGCAGGTCAACCGATCTATACAAATTGTCGTACTTGAGTATGCTGAGAATGAAAGATACCCCGACGAGGTGTCCATCCCCCTTACAGTTCTGGTCAATCCTGTGTTGTCTGATTACAGTCAAGAAACAAAGGAAGGATGGGAGAGTTGCTTAAGTTTAGTGGATTTCCGTGGACTGGTTCCGAGATCTACTACAGTGACTCTCAATGCCTATGACCGGCAAGGAAAGAAAATTCAAAAAACAGTTTCTGATTTTGAAGCGGTGGTGTTGCAACATGAGCTTGACCACCTCAAGGGTTTTGTGTTTTTGGATCGTATGAAGGACTTGACACAGTTGTCTTATCAGGAAGAGTTTGAAGAGTTCTGGCTGAAAAAAGAAGGTGCGGCCTCTTCGTAATTAAATGATTTACCCGGAAATGAACGATGGAAGAGGAAATTCTTCACCTTTATCAGGAACCGGCTATTGGTGCTTCTTATACGAATACCTATGGCGAAGAAAATATCCGTAATCTCTTGGATAAGTATCGCAGTCTGGATAATGAAGGTATGCAACAGATGATGAAAATGGTGGTCAACTTCTCACAGTCTACCGACCTTGCCACTTCTTTTGTCTCGGTTGGGGTTTTGCATGCGTTGGGACAAAATGAAGGCGTTGCCGAGGCCTATTGCTGGGCCAATAAGCAGGAAGATGCTGAGAGAATTGTCAGTCACTTTGAAATCGGCAAATCGGTGGCGGACTACTTTTCTTGAACCTTTTTTTCAATTTGTCCTTCGTGAACCAGAGGTAGTGGATTGAATCCACTCGGGTCGATAGGGCAGATCGAACCCACACAATCGCCTTGTTGCAATTTTTTTCGAACAAAGGTAAGAAAGCCGGTCCAGAATAAACCGGGAAGGATTACCAAAGCAGCCATCCACAGGGCCACTTGATTGAATGTGAGACCCAGCCCATCGACAGCAAAGCCGACTCCCCAGTTGCTTATCCCCATCACCAATGTCATAACGGCAAGTTCAAAACTGAAAACTCTGCCCAGATAGCGATCTGGAGTAGATAAATGAATCAATGCCGAACTGAATACCCAGATAATAGAACCGAATAACGTTGCCGCTGCTACACCAAAAGATAGTGTCCACAGGTTTTCGGAGTTGGCTATGAATAGATAGGATCCTGCCTTTAGAAAAAAACTGGCGGCAATCGACCAATGCAATACCGTTGAGGTTTCGCCAAAGAGTCGTTTTACTAGTAATGGGCCTAATGCGGCACCCAGACCGCGCGCAGAATAGAGAATCCCAATCCCCAACGACAGCATGGCAGGCTTTGAAAGTACCTGACTAGCCATCAAAGGAATAAGTGTCATTATTCCTCCTGCCACAGCCAGGCCGGATTTTAATAAGCTCAAAACTAGAACCACCGGTTCTTTGAAAAGGAAACGCGTGACTTCGAGCCATTCCTGAAAACCATTTTTCTTTTTCAGTATTTCGACAGGTTTTTCTTTGGCAGGGATTTTGGATATGAACCAGGCGGAAACTAAAAAGGTGCAGGCATCGACGATAAAGGCAACGCGGATTCCAAACAAACTCACTAAGACGCCACCAAGAGCCGCACCAAAAGCCAGCATGACCGACCAAGTGGAACCGCTCAGCGCATTGGCGGTTACCAGATGCTCTTTGGGGACGAGTGAGGGGATGATGGCACTTCTTGCAGGCTCAAAAAAACCGGACAAAGAAATCTCAATAATAACCAAAGCATAAATAAACCACAAAGTACCTTGGTCTTCTACGAAAAGAAATCCGAGTACGACAAAGAAGCGCAGAAAATCGCTGACGATCATAACGGTTTTGCGATTGACGCGGTCTACAACCACGCCAGCAATGGGACTGATCAGTACTATGGGTAGGAGTTTTGCCATCATGGCACCGGCCATAGCCATTCCGGAATCACTGAGCCTGAGAATCAACGCATAAATTGCGATGCTGTTTAACCAGTCCCCCAGTTCAGACACCACTTGCCCGTACCAGAGATTGCGAAAAGAATCATTTTCCCGCAACAGACGAATATACCCAATTGAACTTTTGTTTTGCATAAACCCTTTCTCAGGTTTTTTCAGGCGGGAAAACCACCATATTAATCAGGAGAGCTTGAATCTGCAACTGGAATTCATTTCTGTGGTC
Source organism: uncultured Nitrospinaceae bacterium (assembly GCA_938073925.1). Classification (GTDB taxonomy): domain Bacteria; phylum Nitrospinota; class Nitrospinia; order Nitrospinales; family VA-1; genus UBA8687. The sequence goes on along the minus strand of CALJGH010000140.1, from coordinate 3,699 downwards.
TGGTATGTTTATTGTTGAATTTAACTCAGTTGGAGGTTCGGTGAAAAAGTTCGTACCAAGACTGACAAAAATCGCCTTTTGCGAGAGAATGAAAAATGGATGAAGTTGAGCCAATACATCAGGAAATAGAAGACCAAAAAGAAAAATTGATAAGCCGTATTTCTTTATGGGTATCCATTATTTTGACCACAATTGTGGTCGTTTGGTATTACAACGAAAATCCTCCGGATTCGCCTGCGGTAGTTAAAATGCGGGTTTTCTTTAAAGAAAATAACCGCGATGTTATGAAGTTTATAGACCTGCCACGTAACGAAATGATTGCCTTTGCTTATAAAAAAAAGCATCCTTTCTATGTAAAATATGTGAAAGCATCTGAGGCAGAAAAATCTAAATTAAGTGCTCTCATCCACATATCAACGGATTACACACCTAACCAATACTGGTTCAATCTGTTTTTTGCCTGGGTGATATTTTTCACCACTTTCTGGTTTCTCGGTTTGATGATCGAAGCCTGCATAATCCTCATGCGGCGAAACTCAGAAGCGAGAGTCAAAAACTATAAGCTGGAAAAAGAACAGAGCGAGCGAGAAAAAGAATTGTAGATATGTCCCCGTGCCATAGATCCTCCCAAAATCGATTTATGTTTAAATTTTGTAATTTTCCGTCCTTTTGACATCCCGTTTTCTGAATCCACGGGCGATTTTTTTTCAATTATTCATTATTCCGTGAGAAGATTGAACTATAAAACACCGTATTCAAATTGTCGGAGGTTAGAGTAAAATATGGAAATGGATGTTCAACAAATTCGGTTCATCGTCTTTCTGGGAGTGTTTTTGCTGATGCTGGCATTGGAGTCGGTTATCCAAAGACACCCGACGGTTGATTCTAAGAAAAACAGATTGAAAATAAATCTCGCGCTGACCGGTATAGATATTCTTGTGGTTCGGCTGATGTTTGGAGCTGCTGCTGTAGGGGCTGCCCAGTTTGCCGAAATCAATGGCTGGGGGATTTTTAACTATCTAGATTTGTGGAGTGGGCTGGAAATTATTGCAGTTGTGATAATTCTGGATTTGATGATTTACATCCAGCACGTTGTGGTCCATATGATTCCTTTTTTCTGGCAGTTTCATATTGTCCACCATTCGGATTTGGATTTGGATGTTTCATCCGGATTACGATTTCATCCCATTGAAATTATGGGGTCCATGTTGTTTAAAATCGGGCTGGTTTTTGCTTTGGGTCCTGCTCCTATCGCGGTGGTGATATTTGAAGCCGTATTAAATGGAATGTCGCAATTTTCACATTCTAATATTACTCTGCCAGATAAGCTGGATAGGTTATTGCGATTTTTGATTGTCACACCCGATATGCATCGCATTCACCATTCCGTTGAAAAAATGGAGACTAGTTCCAACTTTGGATTCAACCTTTCGATATGGGATCGCTTTTTAGGTACCTATATTCAAGATGCAAAAAGAGAACAACCAAAAATAACTATTGGTGTTGATCAATTCAGAACCAGTGAAGAATTATCATTGAAAAATTTATTGTTGATGCCTTTCAAAGTAATTCCCAGAAACTATTCTCTTTTCCCGGAAAAGGATTAAGAGGTCATTTAGGCATCCCAAACCAGACCAATATCATTCGGGTGGAAGAGGTCTCATAAAAGCCCTATTTTTTCGTAGAGAAAAATGTATTGTAATTTACTCGGCTAACTTCTGAATATGTCTCCACGGTACTATATTAGCACCACAATCCTGATCGGAGTCTTGACCTTTGCCATCAGTTATTGGCAGAAAAAGCAGACTGGTAGAGAAATTTTTGTGGTTTTTCTTAAAGTCGTCACTGCTACTGCGATGATAGTTGGCGGGGTTTTGGCTATTGTCTGGCTTCTCGCTTACTTGGGAATAGCCCAGTCTGGATTTTTCTTATGAGTACACAGCCATCCGATTTTTCAGGGTTTATGGTTTTTATATTGGTCCTGTCGTTTTTTATGATGTCGTACTTTATGGGGATGCTGGTTCACTCTGCATGGATGTACGAGGACAAGGGAAGCATCAAAAAAGACAGCAGAATAGGTTGGATACTTTGCATGATAGCCGGGACGAGCATCACCGGCTGGATGTTTTACTACGGCTACTACGTTAATTTTTTGCGATAGGATTTTAACTTGCCAGTAAATCTACCAGACGCTGGCAATCGTTTCTATATCCCAGAATTTCTTCGTGTTCTTCTTCGCTCAAATCGTCAATCAGGTTGTCTTCAATCAACACAATAGCATCGTTTAATCCGCCGGCAACAATATCCAGCTCTGCTTCTGTCAAAGCATACATAGACCCACTGGTTTTGAGTTTGTCAAACACTCGCGAATATTTATCTTTGTAGTTTGCCAGGGTATTCTTTTGTTCTGGGCTCAACTCCTGTTTCAGTTCACTTGCCATATCTGAGAGGGAATCGTTGAGGGCCATTTTTATTGTTTCGATATCATTATCTGTTATAGAAGCGAGTGATTTCATGCTCTCCTGCGGAAATTAAGTTGTTGTATTTGCACTGAAATGCAAAGTGCTGAATCTTTGTTGTTTTACCACAAACTCAACCCCCATCGTATGAAAATTTAAAGCTAGAGGGGAAATTATTTTTCCCTGCTTTTTGAATAAAAAAGGCCGGCTTGGTGCTGTCAAACCCAGCACCGGGCCGGCAACTCTTTTAGTTACTCTGAACCTCGATTTTTTTAGGTTTTATCTGCACATGTTTGGATAAATCGACTTTTAGAACACCATTATCGATTTTTGCCGATACTTTTTCTGTGTCGACTCGGTCACTCAGCTTGAAGCTTCTTTCAAAGCTTTGGCTGCTGAATTCACGAATATGGTAGCTCTCCTTTTCCGTGTCGGATTTATTTTCTTTATAGCCTTTAATAGTTAAAACGCCATTATGGACTTCAATGCTGATGTCCTTATCTTTCATTCCCGGGGTTTCAGCTTCCAGGTGAAAGAAGTTTTCGTCTTCAGTGACATTGACTTTGGGCAGATTAACTTCCGCATCTATTTGCCCTCGGTTTCGCTTTATATTAAAAAACCGGTCGCTATCAAAATTAAAGAATGGATTTAATGTTTGTTCTGGGTGAAAAGTTACGAGACTCATGATGTTTCCCTCAAATTAAATTTGGTTAAAGTTTGGTTTGTCATGGTTCTCGGCCGAGAGGATACTCCTTATCCTGATTAATAAATAAAATTTGAAACTTTAGATGTCAAGTTGCCTCAAATTATTTTTATTTAAAAATATTATAATTGAGATAGGCAGAATAAAGCCTGTAAGATGGCATGTGCGATCTTATTTTGTTCGGGTAGAACAAAATGGATTATACAGTTTGTGTTGTGGAAGATAAAAAAATTTTCACGCAAGATAATTATTGAGTTACTTAAAAAAATGGGAATTGCTAAAATAATATCTTCAACAAATGGTGAGATCGCCCTGCAAAAACTCAAACTGCAAAAAGCAGATTTGATTATTTCCGACTGGCATATGCCGATTATGGATAGGCTGGAATTTTACAAGGCGGTTAAAAAAGAAGTAGACCTGCAAGATATTCCCTTCCTGATGGTGAACGTGGAAGACTCCAAAGAAAGAGTGGTTGAAGGATTGAAATTGGGAATCCGTGACTACATAGTCAAACCTTTATCCGGTAAAAGTTTTGAA
>CALJGH010000139.1 GCA_938073925.1 uncultured Nitrospinaceae bacterium | reverse complement strand
CCGCCCCATTAGGACCAAAAACGGTCAGGAATTCTCCCTGCTTCAATTCGAAATCTATCCCATCAACAGCCTTTAAGGTACCAAAGGCTTTTCTTAGATGCCGAACCTCAATTGCATTTTCAAGGGATTCCATTTAACTAGCCTGGTAGGGAGGGCCTCATCGGGATTTTGCGGACTTGTTTTTTTTTCGACCTTGTTCCAACTGATCTAATCGTCCGATTAATTCGGTAGCTTCTGCTTCTAGCTTTTTTCGAAGTTCCTGATAATCTGATTCGGAAATCTTTTCAGTATTAAAATCGAACTCAAGCTCCTTAATAGAAATAAGGGTCTCTTCTTTCCGCACTAGAAGATGTTTGTATTCATCGCTGTCGGGGTCGACAGCTTCCACCAGTTTCTTGAGTTGTAACTTGCCAAATAGAGGGATTCCCACAACAAGAAGTACAACCACAACGAAAATCAGCTCTAAGAAGTGGACAAATCCCATCCCTATAACTCGATCCCGTCTAGTTCATCCTGCAAACGTTTTGAATACTTCTCGGATGTTGCAGTTTTTTCTTCAGGTTCATCCTCAGTAACGGTCTCTTCTTTTTTATCCACCCAGGAATAAATAACTTTCCGGACCCCTACTCCTCCAGCAACCAAAGCAATAAAAGGCATCACCCAGGCAGTGAGATTAAATCCAAATTTTGTAGGAGCCGACAAAACTGTTTCGCCATATTCATCGACCTGAGATTTAATAATTTGATCCACAGTGAGTCCCGAGTCCAGCATCTTAGAAAATTTAGCCCGGGTTTTATCTGAAGTAGAGCAGGTGCAGTTTACAAGTACCTTGCCGCATTTATCATCGCATTTACACATCAATGCATTTTCTAAATCCTGGAGGAGCGAACCCGCATACGAGGTCCCAGAAACGCTCACAAAAAACCAAGCTGCAACAAAAATGCTGACTGCAAATTTCAATAAAGGCATTTCTTACTCCTGCGCCGGAGAAGGAAATAGAGATTCTTCTCTGCGAAAACGTTCCAAACGACGTCTTTGCTCCAGTCTGTCAGGCCACATAGATATCATCGTACCAAACGCAATGATCCAGCCACCCGTCCACATCCAACTCACCATGGGGTTAACATAAACTTTTATAGTGGCCGACTCATCGTCCCTGAAATCTGCGAGGATCATGTATAAATCTTCTCTCCAGGTTGAAAGCACATCCACTTCAGAGACCGGTTGATTCTGGCCTTTATAAAATTCTTTTTCCGGACGTGCAGTCCAATAGTGGCTGCCGTTTCGTTTGACATCAAGTTGAGCAATGACCCGGGTTTTGACACTGGTTGCCTCTATCGCCACCAGTTTTTCGTAGGTAATGCTATATCCTCTTATCTCAAATTTTTCGCCGGGTTTAAGGTGTTTTTCAACGTGGGTTCCATAAGCTTGCGATCCTGCAATACCTGCAAAAATTAGAACAACACCTATATGAACAATATACCCCCCATAACGCCTTTTGTTGCGCCAGGTAACAGTCGTCAAGGCTCCGAACATCGATTCATCATGTAATCCCATTCTTGAAGCCGTCCCCTTGTAGAATTCACTGAGGATACAAGTCATCACAAAAGCACAGAGGATAAAAGCGATATAAGTATAATTCTCAACCCGACTTCCTAAAGGAATAACAGGAAACAATGCCACCGCAGTAATAAAAGCCACTGCTAAAGGTCGATAGAAATTTTTCTTTAAGTTGGACAGAGTCGCCCGGCGCCAGGCAATAACTGGCCCAATACCAACAAGAGCTAAAAGAGCAAGCCCAATCGGAACATTGACCTGATTATAAAAAGGCGGACCTACGGTAATTTTTATTCCACGAACGGCTTCTGAAATAATTGGGAAAATAGTTCCCCAGAAGGTTGCGAAAGCAATTCCCAGTAAAAGCAGATTGTTAAAAAGAAAACCACTCTCACGCGACAAAAAAGAGTCTAATTGGTTCTTACTTTTCAATAAAGGAAGACGTGAAACAATCAACGCCGTACAGGAAAAAAGTATAACGAAAAGGAAAGCCAGAAAATAATATCCTAACGTGGCTTCATCAAATGTGTGAACAGACTGAATAAGACCGCTACGTGTGATAAACGTACCAAAAATGGTCATCACAAAAGTAAGAAGGATCAATGACATATTCCAGACTTTCATCATGTCCTTTTTTTCCTGGATCATTACGGAATGCAAAAAAGCGGTCGCAATCAATAAAGGCATGAAAGCCGCATTTTCCACAGGATCCCAGGCCCAATAGCCCCCCCAGCCCAACTCGACATAAGCCCATGAAGCACCAAACAGATTTCCCATGCAAAGAAAAAACCAGGAAATCAGTGTCCACTTTCTCGTCAATCGAATCCATCCATCATCCAGATTTTTACTGATCAAAGCGGCTACCGCAAAAGCAAATGGAACCGTAAACCCAACATACCCAAGGTATAAGGTCGGCGGATGAATGACCATCCAGTAATTTTGCAAAAGAGGATTCAAACCGCGGCCATCTTCAGGCGGCAAAGGAATGCGTTCAAATGGATTGGTTGAAAAATTAACCAGGCAGAGAAAAAAGATAATAATAGTCAGTAGCACTGCCATCGCATATGGGACAACGTGAAGATTTTTTTTGCGGTTCTGAAAATGCACCACCACCGTATAAGTGGTAAGAAGTAAGGTCCAAAAAAGAAGGGACCCTTTTTGCCCACCCCAAAAAGAAGCGAATTTATAAAATGTATCGAGTTCAATATTAGAATAAGCCCAAACATATTGAAGGCTGAAATCATTAGTAAGAAATGCCCTCCATAAACAAATAGAAGAGATCATCACACAACCCCATACAATAAGCGGCGTCTTATCTGCGCTTAGATAAAGGTCTATCCGATTGCCACGTGCAGCCATAATGTAGGCAACACAGCCATAAATAGCGGTCGCCAAGGCTATAAGTAATGTAAATTCACCAATATCATTCATGAGTAAAAATAGAAGCCGTTTACCTTTAAGTTCGGGGATTAGGCTTTTTTAGAATTTTAAAGGAAGGTCAAATCGTTGTCTTTGGCAAGGTGTCCGTTTTTTTTAAGCCGGGCTCCTTATACTTATCGGTACTCAGAGATCCGGGATGCATTTTCCCTGCCTCTTTCTCTGCTTCATATTTTGAAGGGCAACTGGTCAACAAAGTATTTGCATGAAAGACACCATCTCTTCCCAATGTCCCTTCCACAACCACTTCCCGGCCGTCTGCAAACATATCTGGTGTTACCCCTTGATAGGTTACCTTCAATGAGGATTCCTTCTCCTCAATTAAAAATTTCACATCTAAATAGTCGTTTGGGTCTCTTTGGATGGAACCATTTACAACATTGCCCTTAACTTTTAGTCCAGCTCCGGCATAAGAAATTTTCTGGCTGAGTAATTCATCAACCGTGAAAAAATACTGCGAGGTATTGCTGATCCCCATAGTGATTAAATATCCGATCGCACCTACGATCAACAAGCTTCCCACCAAAAATCTGACTTTTTTCTGCTTCATAACCGGTTCTAATCCTTTGGAAAAAGGTAACATCCATAATTATTTAGGCATATTTTCATAGTAGCATCAGGAATTTGGACTTGTCAAAGCAAATCCATTGAAATCGAACGAGGTATTGACGGTTTCCTGGCAAGAGGCTCCAGTTCGCTTATATATATAATGTACAAACTCAAATAATTCTACTTTTAGTTATATTTCCCACTGAAAACCCATCCTTCCCAACCTTGACTATAAAAAAACCGAAGGTGTCACATCCAAAACCGCGGAAATTTACCCAGAAAACTCCGGCAATTCTGACCCAATAACGAGAAAACCCTGTTTTAATAAAAACTTATACGATTTTTACCTATCTGAAAATCAGCATTTTTGTCTCATTTTATGTTGACAGTTTGTCGCGGTATGATAGGATTGTGTTGTAAAGTGTCTTAAAATGTAATTTTATGTCACTTTCTTCCAAACCCGAAGGCAGAAAAAAATGAGTAGTTTTTTAGGTACATACAACATCAGTTTGGACGACAAAGGCCGATTTAATGTTCCCGCTAAATTCCGTGGAACATTAGAGCAATCGGGTCCGCAGTTGGTGGTGTGTGCCATGGAACCTTTTCTAGTTGTTTTTCCCTATAAAGAATGGGCTGAAAACGAAGAGAAGTTAAGTAGCCTAAATGCTTTTGCCAAAGAAGATCGTACACGTCTGCGAGAATTTTATTCACGTGCCACGGAATGTGAAATGAAGTCCGGAAAAATTCTATTGCCTCTTAACTTGAGAGACATTGCCGGGCTCAAAAAAGAAGCCGTGCTTGTAGGAATGTCTAAGACTTTTGAAATCTGGTCTCCCGAAAGATGGGACAAGCAGGGAGGCGAGTGAAACAACGGGACTCCTGGCAGAAATTTTTCAGCATTCAATAACCACCGGATCGTCTCGAGCAAATCATGCCAACGTACCACGAATCGATAATGAAAAATGAAGTGCTTCATTATCTAAATATTCACATGGAGGGTGTAGTCGTGGATGGCACATTAGGGGATGGAGGACATACGGAGTTCATCCTCAAAAACACAGGGCCAAAAACCAGAGTGCTCGGCATCGACCGTGACCTGTCTGCTATTGAGAGAGCCCGGGAAAGGCTTCAGCCGTTCCGGGATAGGGTTATATTTGCCCACGGCTCACTGGAAAACCTGCGCGACCTTGCAGAGCAATCTGGCGTCACCAAAGTCAATGGTTTGCTGCTCGACTTTGGTGTTTCCTCCCCCCAATTAGACACACCTGAACGTGGATTCAGTATTCGACGCGATGGGCCGCTCGATATGAGAATGGACAACACGCAAACGACTACAGCGGCAAACCTCCTTGAAAAGCTAAAGGATGTGGAGTTGATATCCATTATTAAAAATTTTGGTGAAGAACGGTTTGCGAAAAGAATCGTCCGTGCCATTCGCAGGGAGCAAGAGGAAAGACCTATTGTTACAACCTCTCATTTTGCTGAAATAATTTCACGAGTGGTTAGATCGCCAAAGCATTCAAGAATTCATCCTGCGACAAAAACTTTTCAGGCATTGCGCATAGCGGTTAACAACGAGCTTGAACAAATAAAAACAGTTTTGAATGATGCAATAGGCTTGCTCGATTCTTCTGCACGGATTGTCGCGATCTCATTTCACTCCCTGGAAGACAGAATTGTTAAAACATTTTTTCGCAAAGAGGAGAAGGGGTGTACCTGCCCTCCGAAAATTCCAATTTGCATTTGCGGTAATAAGCAGACTTTGAAAATTTTAACGCGTCGCCCCCTCTGTGCATCTGAAGAAGAAATCGCATTGAACTCGAGGTCGGTCAGCGCAAAGCTGAGAGTTGCGGAAAGGGTATATGTTTAACGGAGCTAAGCAATTAATTCAAGGCCGGTTCCATATTACACCTAAAGGGTTTCGGATGGTTTTTCTGGTCTCGGTATTAATGATGCTAGCGGCATTAGCTCTGGTATGGCCGAATGTAAGAAAAGTGAAGCTGTCTTATGACTATCAGGCTCTTGAAACAGAACACGAAGAACTTTTAAGTGAAAATCATCTGTTGCGTTTAGAAAAAGAAAGTCTGCAGTCGTTATATCGCATTCAGGCTTTGGCAAAAAATACGGTCGGAATGGTAGAGCCTAAAAAGGGGCAAATGGTAACAATTTTTTTAAAGTAAAACCATGTCAAACAACAAAAAACCAACTTCAGATTCTTTTCGAAATATAGTAAAGGTTCGATTGCTTTTCATATCCAGCCTTCTGCTACTTTTCGCAATTTCCTTGATAGTCCGACTTGCTGATCTGCAAATA
>CALJGH010000138.1 GCA_938073925.1 uncultured Nitrospinaceae bacterium | reverse complement strand
AAAAGAAACGATGGAAGCTGAGAAGTCTGAGACAACCCATGTTGTTACAAAAGGAATGCGTTCTCCTGAAAAGGTAATGCGTTTGTCCAGAATGGGTTCATCTTTTCAGACGCGCCTAAGTTTTATGCGTAGTCTGACCCGTAGAATCTCAAAAGAGAAATGGAAATTTGAAAAATTACGTTTTGAAGTCGATGAGAAAGGTTACGGAACTTCGGTTTATGTTGTCCACACTCCGGAGCGTACATATTCACTGATAACGTTTACAAATGAAGTTGCCTCGGAGCAACGTACTGACCGTGTGGTAGCTGAGGTATGGGACGCAACCTTCAATCTTTTCGATGGCATTCCAACTGAGTCGGACATAAAAAGACTCTCTGCAAACACTCCAAAACAAGAGGCTGGTAGATTCAGTCCAAGTGAACTGGTGCTGGCGCGTGCCAATAAAAGTTTGCGCCTATTTGAACATGTTGCTTCGAGGTTGTCTGAGGGAAAGCAGCCAGATATCGAACTATTGACTTCTGTCGGTTATCTGATGCGTACTACAGCCGTTTATGGTAGTGGAAAATTCGGTTGTGCGGACAGGGAAAAAATATTTAATCGCTCAGAAATGCGTGGATCTTTTCAGGTAGAATTGATCACGGTTTATCTTTTTCGCTGGTTCACTATAGAACTGGTTGAATATGTTGCAAGACAACGTGGTGGACGAAAGGCTGTCAGTTTAAATCCGGAAATCAGTAAATTTCTTGGAATAGGAAATGCCACCGGTTTGGGTATGGCTCCATTTCTGATAAAACATCCAGTTTTGATCCATAAATGGGTTTTAGCACGCGAAACTGCTCTTTCCAGAGTTGTTGCTCTTGAATCTCATACTTTGGAATCCTTGTCCTTATTTAGGAAATCGATGATTCAGGCAACTCAACACATTGCTGAGTGGAATGTTGAGGATGAACAACAAACTTCTCGGATAATAAAAACACGTAAAGACCTTAAGCAGTTGTCTAACTGGTTTGCGAATGAAGAAAATATTAAACAGCCACTTATCTGGGAGAGGATATTACGCTTTGCAGAAGCCAACTTTTCGCTTGAAGGTCAGGAGTTGACAGTCTCACTATTACTGGAATCGCACGGAAAACTTGTAGATGAGTTAGCAGATGATATGCAAACTTCCACTGGGATAGAACTTGAGCCGTCAATGAGCCTCAATCAGTTAAGAGAATTACTGCAGAAATCATTTAACTGGGCGTTAAAAATTGACTTTGATGATCCGGAAAAACAACGTCGTTTTTGGTACTATTCTGAAGACAAGTTGGAACCACGTTTTGGAGACAGATTTACTGATCCGGGGGCAGAACAGGAAATGCCGCTTGCTGTAGGACGTGATATTTTTCTACTTAATAAAAAAATTAAGAGCGTTACCGATGATATTTCTGTAGGCACTTTTGTTCAAAATCATCCGGAATTCCGTAATATTGTCCGCAGAGTTCAGACAGTTGTACGTTTTCCGTATGCAGAAATAAGGGATAACATTGTGGACGCTGAGATGCGTCCCATCGATCTATTGCGTTTTAAACTGGCTTTTTTTGGAGCCTCCAAATTTGATCCAAAATCAGAGTTATGGACACGCATTACCTTATTTCAGGGAGCTCCTCTTCCGGATCAATTTGTTGGTAACGATTCAGACGAATGGGCTTTTCCCTTCTGTCCGGATATCGTGGCAGCATGAAATCTCCTGAAATCGTCCTATCTCTTAATGAAATAATGTTTTACTTTACCAGAGCAGCTGTAGGAGCAGGACTGTCTTTTGGTATGGCAGAGGATTTTGGGCGTTCCTCCATTTGGATTGCAGCCAGTGGTCTTGATCCAGCCAGAATTACTTCAAAAACTCTAAAGTCTCTTGATGAAGATCAAAGCAGTCTCTGTGCAAGTCAAACTGAGATTGGCGTTAAAACTGTACTGACTCCTTCCGGAGGTAAACAACTTTCAGCTCTTTTTGCTGGACCTTCAGTTTGTGACTGGATTTTAGAAAAAGAAGCTGTTTCAGACAAAACTCAGCATTTTGTCGTAGAAAAAGTTGATCACCCTTTTATGTTAGCAGCTGCTGTTGGAGCTTTAAAATCTGGAAATTGGGAGATTTGCTGGCAGGATTCCGGGGGCACTCTCAGTAATGTTTTGACAGATCAGCATGGAAACTGGAAAACTTCATTGGAAAGGAATGAGATTTTTAAACAGCACGGTCCAGCCGATGTGTCGATCAAATCTGCGGAAAGTAGTTTATTCAGTTCTAAAAAATGGATTGATAAAACCACATATTCTAAGAAAAACAGGCAAGGTGTTTTGGAATCAGGAGTACCATTATACGAAGCCTGGCCAACAATCCATAAATTATTTTCTCGCTGCCTGGTTCCTTCCACCGAGGAGTCGCACAAGTCAGGAGCCGGAGCCGGTTTGGTGGATACGGATTAAAAACTAATTGTACTAAAACATAACTTCCAGCTCTATGGTCTTTACTGTAGTAATTGCTTCAGTTATGATTGAAATACAGACAGTTTGTTATGACTTCTTAAATTTGCCTAAATTTTTTATTATATAGTTACTTAATAGATCAGATGTCCAAAAAATACTATTATTCATGGAAGGAATGCCTAATCGATATTCAGAAAATTGCAAGGCAGGTTTCTTTGTCCGACTTTAACCCGGATGTTATTGTTGGAGTTTCAAGAGGCGGGCTTGTTCCTGGTGTTGCCCTCAGTCACTGGTTTCAATTGCCGATGGTTCCAATTCAAACAGCACTGAGAGATTTTCCAACTTGGGTAAAATATAAACCTGAGCAAGCACACAAAAAAGTGCTGATTGTGGATGATGTTTGTGATGGAGGCGAAACATTCCACAAAATTCATGAGGAAATCAAAGAATTTTGCCAGGAACCACAGTTTGCCTCCCTCTGGTGGAACAATGAATGTGATTTTACGCCGCATTTTTACGCCAGAGAAGTAGCCAAAGACAGTGAAAACCTCTGGATTCATTTCCCCTGGGAATTTGAAAATACTCAACAATACATAACGGATTAAATATGCATATTGAAAATGAAGTCAAATATGATTTTTCAGACGTGCTGATTAAACCGAAGCGCAGCTACTATACTTCCCGAAAAGAGGTTGATTTGGAAAGGGATTTCAAATTTAAGTGGTCGAATCTGTCCTGGAAAGGAATCCCGATTGTTGCGGCAAATATGGATACTGTAGGAACAATCGGTTCGGCTGAAGTCCTAAGCAAACACAAAGTACTGACCTGTTTGCATAAATTTCATACTGCGGATGAATTACTTAAAATAACAAGTGGTATAAAGAAAAATGTCGCAATTACTATAGGAGTCGCAGAAGGTTTGCAGATACTGTATGAACTTGGTGAGCAAATAAAAGATTTTAATTTTATCTGTATTGATGTAGCAAATGGTTACACCGAACAGTTTTGTGATTTTATTAAACAGGCACGCTCTGAGTTTGAAAACAAAATAATTATTGCGGGCAATGTTTGTACGCCGGAAATGACGGAACAACTTATTTTGTCAGGTGCAGATATCGTTAAAGTTGGGATTGGAGGGGGCTCTGCATGTCTTACGAGAAATGTAGCCGGAGTCGGAATTCCTCAGTTAAGTGCTGT
>CALJGH010000137.1 GCA_938073925.1 uncultured Nitrospinaceae bacterium | reverse complement strand
GACTTTAGTCGAAGGAACGAACACAAGTTTAAAAGGATTACAGGAATTGCTAGAAGAATATGAAAATTCAGATTCGATAACCATTTTGGAATTGTTGAAAAATAAAACTGAATTGTTGGAAACGCTGGAGATTCTAGGGTGTGAAGGAGTGCGTTTATGTGAAGGTATAGTGAAAAGTGCCACACATGCTTTACCTGACAAACTGGTCAGATTTGGAGAAGACATTCAAAGGATAGATGAGAAGATTGAGCTGGCCGGAATGACTCATCCAGAATTGAAGCCAATAACGGATATGTTCACTAAAAGAAAAGAAAATTTGGTGGGAAGCGATATAATTCGACTGGGGATTGAAAGTCGAAAATGTTATGCGTTGCTAAGAAATGAATCGCTGCGGATGATAGAGATTCTTTCTGTTGAACATGTTGGCATACCCTACAGCACACACAACTCCATGAGGGTTGCTGTTCCTGGGAGATAAGAGGCCATATCACCTTGTGCTTCTCCTGCAAGATAGCCTTGCATAAACTCCAAAGAGGCTCCACCGCCTGTGGATATAAAAAAGTTACTGGCAAAATAATTCCACAATTGATACGAGTCATTTTCTAGGAAATCGATAGATATCTGGTTTCGGTTGACTGTCGACGGTATGATTTTTTCGATTTGGCTTTTAATCATTTTTTTCAGTTCGTTACCACCAATTTTATCGAGTATTGCTGCTGAATCACCACCTCCAATGACAACGGAGAAATTTGGGTTAAGCAAAGCCTTTCTGAATAAAAGTTTTGCGAGTTCCAAAGAGCCTTCTGCATAACTGGTGCATAGTGCATGATCGTAAGCCCCTAAAGGGCCATTCCAAAAAACATTTTCGATTCCTTTAAATTTTTCTCCAAATTGAGCGATGGTTTTTTCACCGAGGTCAAGTTGAAGCACTTTAGAAAAATCGGGTGATGTTTTGTTTTCAAACGAAGTGCTTTTAAATTCTGAAACAACTTTGAAATCCTCAGGTAAAAGTATCGAAACCTTTTTCTCTTCGGCGAGATCGATAATTTGCTCTGCGAGCATAACCTCGTTTAAAAATTCCTGGTTTTCGTTTTTATCCTGAGTTGTTAGTTTGCTAGGAAGGGTTTCAATGCTGAAGGGTTTAAGAAGCTCTTTTTGTTGTCTGGCCATGAGAAAACAATTGGCCATTTTTCCACCAATAAAAATACTATTTACTCCGGTTTTTACAAACTGCTTAAGTATTGATATTTTGTCTGAAATTTTTGCACCACCAGCAATAACCATGGTCTTTTTCGGATTTGCCAAAACTTTTCCAGCAAATGTACCCAAACGGTTTATCTCTTCATAGAGCAAGACACCGGAGACCACTTTTTTTTCATTAGCTCGCATCATTTGCGGTAAAAGTTTTATACTTCTTGATACTCGATGACTGCAACCAAAAGCGCAGTTTATGTAGACATCAGCGATATCTGCTAATTTGGCGATAAATTCTTTGCGATAAAGGTCGGTATTTTTTGGGTCAAGAAGGTAACGTAAATTCGGAAGAAATTTGATTCCTCCAGGAGGCAACCTCTTGTGAGACACTATTTCCAGGGAATGTTTCATGTGGGAATCAATAGTCTCCGGTGGAAAAATGGTATAGGTATCTCCATAGACTCTGCGAATCAAGGTGTCAAAATGGGAACATACGAACTGAATGTTGAAAACTCCATCCCAACCCGAATGGTCTTTTTTCTTATGCGGGCGACCCAAATGCGAGCCAATTACAATTCGACAGTCGCCTTCTGTAAGTTCATGAATTTTTTTGAATGTAAGATCCAGAAAACGACGAATACGAGTATCATCGGCAACTCGATACAACCCCTTAGTTGTGCTTCTTAAAGGAACATTGAAATCGCAGCGAATGAATATGGTTTTTCCGCGCAGGTCAGCAGGTTTTAAGTGAGCTAATTGATCCATGCCGATCAGATTAGATGTTTCTGTGCTTTCCATGGTCATTTCCTTTTATTCACAATAGAAACAATGAGATAGATAAAGTGTACCATTAAAATTCTGCTTTGGTTTTGTTTTTTTAACGTGGTTTTTTAAAGGCTCGAATAAAATTTCACTATAATTGTTTACAGTGCTATGATGCAATCGGAATTAGTAGAATTTCATAAAATAAAGTTTATTAAGCTTTGCAGCTTTCTATATAAAAAGTTATTTAAACAAACTAAAAGAAACTTGATTGAGGACATTTATTACCTATATTTCTTAAGGCTTTCAAACTGAAAGTTAACTAAACTAAAACACTTTCCTTTCCTCAGACCATAAATTATGGTTCCGGCCAACAATGCAATTCAGTAATATTCATAAAACATTGAATTATAAGGCTTTATTTCTTTTTTAGCAAGATTTTGAAATTCCTGCCCTTTGTTGACCCCAAAAATAATTTCTATAGAGGATGCGAAAAAGAGAAACAGGAAGACATCTATGATTAAGACTAAAAGTGCCGCGACTAAGACTAAAAGTGCTGCGACTAAGACTAAAAGTGGAAAAAAAGTAATGCTGATAAATGCGCAGCATGAAGAAGAATGCCGTGCTGTCATTTTGAATAACAATGTTATCGACGACTATATTGTTGAACATTCCTCCAGAGAGCAAATCAAAGGTAATGTTTACTTGGCCGTGATTAACCGTGTGGAACCCTCTATTGAGGCTGCTTTTGTTGATTTTGGCGGCAAAAAATTTGGCTTTCTGCCTTTCAAAGATGTGTTGAGAGAGTCTTATTGTCATACAGGCGAAAAAAAGGCCAAAGTTAGGATTCAAGATGTTTTGATGAATGGTCAAAAGATTTTGGTTCAAGTTACAAAGGAGAGTCGGGATGCAAAGGGACCTTCATTAAATAATGCTCTGAGTATTCCTGGGCGTTTTTTGGTTTTGATGCAAGGACAGGGAAGTGCTGTCTCGAGAAAGATCGAGGATGAATCTGAAAGGAAGAAGTTAAAAGAAATTGTTGCCGACTTCGACCTTCCTGAGAACCTCGGTTTAATCATTCGAACGGCAGGAGTTGGAAGAAATAAAATTGAACTGCAGAAAGATCTGCAAATGCTTCTTAAAATCTGGGAGAAAATCCAAAGTTCTTTGGAAGATGAATCTAACGCTGCACCGTACCTGATTTATCAGGAACCAGATTTAGTTGTGAGAACAGTGCGCGACCATTATTCCAGCGACACATCACAAATTATTGTAGATAGTACCGAGGCATACAAAGCCCTAAAGGATTTTGCGCGATTGGTGATGCCGCGCAGTCGAAACCTCGTAAAGCTATACAAAGAAACCAAACCTCTTTTCTCTGAGTACAAGGTTGAAGAACAAATTGAGTCTTTTTATGACAGGAAAGTTAATTTGCCTTCAGGAGGATCTATTGTTATCGATATTGGTGAGGCCATGGCTGCGATTGATGTCAACTCGGGTAAGACAAAAGGAGGGCTGGATTTAGAAGAAACAGCGGTGACTACGAATTTGGAAGCGGCAAAAGAAGTTGCCAGACAACTTCGATTGAGAGACTTGGGTGGGTTGGTTGTCATAGATTTTATAGACATGTACCAAAAAAAGAACAAAGCCGCGGTGGAAAAACAACTTAAGCTTGCTTGTAAATCGGATAAAGCGAGAATCAATCTTTCGCGTATTTCAAAGTTTGGTTTGCTTGAAATGTCACGGCAGAGAATCTCACCGCCTGTTAAGGAGGGGATTTTTGAAGATTGCAAACATTGCTCGGGTTCTGGCTTTGTACGATCGATTAATTCAATAGCTCTGTTGGTTTTAAGGAAAATTCAGGAGCTTATAGCCATTGGAAAAGTAAAGGTGATTTCGCTGGAAATTTCTTCAGAGGTTGCTACTTACCTGCTAAGTCAAAAAATGGAAATTTTATCTGACCTTAAGAGTAAGTATCAGTTGGATTTCAATTTCACCAGTAAACCCGGTTTAGCGTATGAAAATTATAAGTTCGATGTCGAGAAAACTAAAGAAGAGGAACCTGAAATAGATTCCAAAGTGTCAGATACAAAAACGCTCGATGGAAAAACCTCAGACAGAAAAATAGACAAAGAGTATGCAAAATCAGAGCGGGCTCAGCCGGCAGCAAAAACGGATGACGCAGAAAAAACAGACGCTGAAAAAAGCCCAACACAGACGAAGCGCAGATATTCTAAAAGAAAACCAAATCAAAGAGGTGGGCAGACACGCGGAAGAGGAAGACGACCTTATAACTCGCGAAAGAAACCAGATGCAGAAAATCCTAATACTGCAGGAGAGGGGCAACCGGCTACAACAGAACCTGTCAAAACAGATGGTGAGCAGTTCAATCGATTGCCGAGTGAAGTAGAGGCTCCCATTATTC
>CALJGH010000136.1 GCA_938073925.1 uncultured Nitrospinaceae bacterium | reverse complement strand
TTTAAATAAGCAAAGAACCGCGAATACTCGGGGTCATCATGCATATAACTCATAGAGTACACATGGATCACAAAACCAACACCCGTAACAATCAGGAACATGAAAACTGAAAGCGGGTCAACCAGAATGGCAAAATCTAATTTAAAAGATGCTGCCGATATCCACTGGTAAAGCACATGAACCCGGCCTACACGTTCTTCGGCAGACAGAAAAAGCAAATCACTTAACGCCACTAGAGATGTCACAAAAGACGCACCAACGGCACCGCAACCGATACATCCGGCCAGAGTCTTAGAGATTCGCTCTCCATACCAACTGAGAAAGATGAATCCCGCCAGAGGGAATAATAAAATGAGCCAGCTACTTGACAAAGATTACCCTTTCAGCGCGTCGATATGATCCACATCCATTTCATGCCGGGTGCGGAAAATTGTAAGAATAATAGCCAGTCCTACCACTACTTCGGCGGCGGCAACAGTCATAATGAATAAAGCGAAAATTTGCCCATCAAGAGAATTTAAAAAACTCGAATAAGTGATCAGAAGAAAGTTCACAGAATTGAGCATTAACTCCACCGACATAAACATGATCAGCGGATTTTTGCGAATGACAAATCCACAAACCCCAACGCAGAAGACCGATGCACTTACTAGCAAAACAAATTCCTGACCCATAATTATCGCCTTTTTAAAGGAGTGAAGGAAAACTTTGCCAGACAAATAACACCCACCGCTGCGACCAGAAGCACAGCGGAAGCCAATTCAAAAGCCACAATGTGTTTAGAAAACAATTCCAAGCCAATTGCTTTCGCAGTACCAAACATTTCGGAATTGATTGTTCCTTCGATCTGTTTTGTCGGACCTACTGTTGCCGATAGATACAATTCCCCTAGTAGAGTAAATATAAGTCCGAATGCAATAGAGCGCTCTAAAGAGTTCTCTTGAATTTCTTTCTTCCCTCCCAATAACGCGATGATGAACAAGAAGAGAATCATTACCGCTCCGGCGTAAACAATAATCTGTACTACAGCCAAAAACTCTGCATTATAAAGAAGAAAAAGCAGGGCAAGGCAGATCATGTGGCTGATTAGATAGAGCGCACAATAAATCGGTGAGGAACACAAAATAACTCCCAGACTGGCAAGCACTGCTGTTATCCCTACTGTAAGAATTACTGTATCGCGCGTGAACTCGAACACAGTCGCTAAATCAAACACACATCCACTCCTCTACTTGTTTATACGTTCTGTGTTGCCCAGAATATTAACTCTAAACTCGTTCGGTTCCGGGTAAACCAGAAGGTCCTGCTTTTCCATGATGTAATTATCCCTGTCGTAATCCGCAAGTTCGTAATGTTCGCGCAAGACAACCGCATCTACAGGGCAGGCTTCTTCACAATAACCACAGTAGATACATCGCAAAAGATTGATCTCGTAAACCTCTGCATATCTCTCGCCTTTGGACACAGGATTCTTCGGGTCATTTTCCGCTGATACAACATGAATGCAACCCACTGGACAATTGATGGAACATAGACTGCAACCCACACAACGCTCCAATCCTTCTTCATCCCTATTCAGGAAATGACGACCGCGATACCGCTTCGGCATCGTGCGTTTGACCTCAGGGTATTCTAGAGTAACCGGTTTCGTCAGCATATTTCGAAACGTCACACCCATTCCAATCAATAAATTTTTAACACCCGCAAAAGTAGCCTTTAACATAATAGGTCACAACACCTTGATGGTTCCGGTTATCAAAAGGTTTAATAAACATAAAGGCAGCAGAACTTTCCAACCAAACGTCATCAACCTGTCATAACGTATTCGTGGAAATGTTGAACGCAGCCAGATAAAAACACATAAAAGGAAAACCACTTTGCCTACAAAAGCAACGATAGGCCAGATCGGAATTCCATAAGAATTCCACCCACCCAAAAACAATAAAGTAACCAGAGCACTCATGGTCACCATATTGATGTATTCTCCCATGAAGAACATGGCGAACTTCATTCCTGTATATTCTGTGTGAAATCCTGCGACTAGCTCCTGCTCCGCTTCCGGCAAGTCAAAGGGAGCGCGGTTGGTCTCTGCCACTCCAGCAATAAAAAACAAAAGAAACGCCAGCGGTTGAATGAGAATAAAAGGCACTATCTCCTGAGCTTCCACCATATCTATCAGACTTAAAGAGCCTGTGAGAATAATGACGCTCAACGCAGAAAGTCCCAACGTTAATTCATAACTGATCATTTGCGCTGAAGAACGCAAGCCACCCATCAACGAATATTTATTATTTGAAGACAACCCAGCCAATACCATTCCATAAATACCCATTCCTGAAATAGCGAAAACAAATAGGATACCGCTATTGACATTGGCACCCCATAACTCGATGGTCTGACCAAAAACTTCAAAAGGCGCACCAAAGGGAATCACTGCGAATGCAACGATAGCTGTAAACACGACCACCGCAGGAGCCAAATGAAACAAAAATTTGTCTGCCGAAGACTGAATGATCGATTCTTTAAAAAGTAATTTGATCGTATCTGCCATAGGCTGACCAAAACCAAATGGGCCTACACGATTGGGACCCAGACGCACCTGAAATCGCCCCATCAGTCTTCGCTCAAGCCAGACCAAAGCCGGCACAACAGACATGACCGCGACAGCAATCACTATGGCCTTAACGCTCCCTATAATTAAAGGAACGTTATCAGTCAAAGACTGAACGGTGAAATCCCACAACTTATTTAAAAAACCAGTGACCCAATCCAAACCCATTCACTCCAAAAAATAACAATCAAACTTTTTCAATACTTACCCAGGCAGGACTGCCATCAAGATTTTCCAGTTCATTAACACCCTGCTCATCAGAAATTCTTGGCACCACCACACCACCAGCGAGACAGCGATTATCCACTCTGACCTCGGCATTTATTTCCATTCCA
>CALJGH010000135.1 GCA_938073925.1 uncultured Nitrospinaceae bacterium | reverse complement strand
GGATATAACTTGTTTTGGGGAACTATGTCTTTAATGGAAACTGTAAAAAATCGTTTTATTCAAATCAGCATTTTTTCTCTCGCTGTGTTAGTAGGAGTGAGTTGCACCACTGCGAAGAAAAATTTTCTGGGAGCGAAAAATAGTATCGTTACCTCTGTGAGAGAAGCTTTTCAAGGAACGAAAAACAGTATCGTGTCAGTTGCACAAAAATCTCCCATTGTAAGAAATGATAAAGATCAAGATTTTCTATTCGCCCAACATCAATTCAATCGTAGAGATTTTTCGGTATCCGAGTTTTACTTAAAAAAGACTTTAGCAAATCGTCCTGGAGATCTTCGCGCTCTGAATTTGCTTCCCTGGACTTACTTTTTTCAGAAACGTTTCGACAAGGCACTCACTGCCTTTAGCCAAGCTCACACTTTCAACAAAAGAAACCCCATCCCCATAATCGGAATGGCTTGGTGTTATTTCAGTCTCAAACATTATGAAAGAGCTCTGGAAAGTTTTGACCATGCCGAAAGATTGATGCCGGGGTCATACGAAGTTCACAAGGGGCGGGCTTTCACCTATCTCGAACAAAAGCGGAAAGACCTTGCAAAACAGGAGTTGATTCAAATTTTTGATAGCAATGAAATCGAAAATATTTTTCATATGTGGAGCCAATGGAGTCAAGACAATCCCGATGCGGTGTGGGAAATTGTACCGTCCAACGCCAACTCCACATCTATCTTTACTTTGCCTGCTGAGCACCCACGCTATCGGAGTATTCTTTTGGGGTTACCTGCAAATGATGATCGACAGAAACTAGACGCCGCATGGAAGACATATCACCACGGTAAAATTAAAAATGCGATCCATCAATTTGAAGACCTTGCGTTAAGCAGTAACCCAACTCTGGACTCTGTGAACGGTTTAGCATGGAGCCTGATGAAGGCGAAGCAAATAAACAAATCTGAAGAAGTTTTCAAAGAAATTCTAGATCTCTATCCCCAGTTCATTGGTGCATTAAACGGAATCAATGAGATAAAACAAATTAAAAAACGTCAGGCGGTTTACGTTCAATACTATTTAGACCTTGGGAAATATCGACTTGCTAAAGAAAAACTCGACGAACTATCGTTCCGTTATAAAAACTGGGCTCATCCTTATAATCAGCATGGAAAAATATCTCTAGCTAAAAAAGAATATGACCTCGCTAAGGGTTATTTTCAAGAAGCTCTTGAAAAAGAACCGAACAACCCAATTGCAGTAAATGGTCTCGAGCAGATTTTAAAAGGTGTCGACAAACATCTTTACAAAGCCGATCAGGCTTTAAAGCAGGGAGACTATAAAACTGCCGCCTTAATTTATTACGATTATGTGCAGGAAGATGATGATTGGCCTTCCGAAAAATTTGGTACCGCTCACGCTTATAACGGACTGGGCTGGAGTCAGTTTCAGAAAAAGCAATATCGTTACGCTATAAAAAAGTTTATTAAATCCGTACAGCACGAAGATTACAAAATAGATGCATCAAAAGGACTGGGCTTATCTTTATTCGCAATCAACGAGTTTCAGGATGCGGTCCCTTATCTGGAAACGGCATTACAGCACGACCCAGGCAACAAAGAACTGGCATACAAGCTGGACTGGGCCATTCTGCAAAGCGAAACACCACAGGCTGCAAAAATCTATTTTGAAAAAATATTAAAAGAGCATCCCTTACTGGCTTCGCCTTATATGGCATTAGGCTGGGTTCATTATCACGATAGAAATCCGGACCTGGCGATCGAGTATTTTCTGAAAGCGATTTCTCTGGATCCCGATTTTGCGATGACAGAAAAATTTATAGAGTTGCTTTCCAAAGAGCGTTTTGGCTGGCAGGTTTACAACTCCTTGGGTTGGAGCTACTATCAGAATGGAAGAAATAGCAAGGCGATGCAAATGTTCAAGACCTCAATGCAAATTCAACCCAATAGATCTGAAGCACTCAAGGGAATGGGATATATATATTTTCATCTTGGACGTTTTAGCGAAGCAAAAAAAATGTTCGAACAATGCTTGGCTTTGAATCCAACACCCAATCCTGTGTTCGAACTTATTACTGGCAACAATGCTATTGCGCCATTTAAGCTTCAGACCACCGCCCGTACCAAATTGGGTAGAATTCATTTCATAGGTGGAGAAAGTGCAAAAGCCATCTCACTGTATATGGAGGAATTGAAACAACAACCAGACCAGCCTGATGCCTATAGTGGACTTGGCTGGGCCTATTTAGAACAAAACAGAGCCTTGGAGGCCCGAGCCGCGTTTACCATGGCCATCCGCTTGGAACCCCTCAACAACTCGCCCCAAAAGGGATTAAGGCAGGCGAAACAAGCTATTGCCGAAGAAAGGTTAGGCCGAAAAACGGCCGCCCTTCCCTTACAAAAGCGTCCAAATTAACGCATATACAATTAATTTCCGAAAAATCAAAACTTTTAATTGACACCAGTTATTTTTTTCGCTTAAAATATATAGCTATCCCACTGGTTGCTAAGGAATTACAGACGCTCATATACTTTCTAGGGGGGAGAAGGGTTACCTTGGCTCTTTTCGCTGGATAAGTGAAAAGTCGTGGAGTTGGACTTGTTCAACTCCATGATCCCTATCTTACTTATCCTAGGTTAAATTATCTGGAAACATCTCTGCGTAAGAAGCTTTCAAGTTTTCCACAACAGAAGGATCGGCTAAAGTAGAAATATCTCCCAACTGTTCCGCTTCATTCGCCGCAATTTTCCTTAAGATTCGACGCATGATTTTTCCCGACCGTGTCTTGGGAAGAGCTGGCGCCCATTGGATGACATCGGGAGCCGCGATAGGACCAATTTCTTTACGAACAAATTTTATCAACTTTTTTTGCAACTCATCACTTGCGCTAACACCTTCCATAAGAGAAACGTAGGCGTATATGCCCTGCCCTTTAATCTCATGCGGAAAACCCACAACAGCCGCTTCTGCAACCGCTTCATGCAAAACCAACGCAGATTCTATCTCTGCCGTACCAATCCGGTGTCCTGAAACATTAATAACATCATCAACACGACCGGTGATCCAGTAATAACCATCTTCATCACGGCGACATCCATCGCCGGTAAAATAATATCTCGGATAAAGTTTGAAATAGGTTTCTTCGAATCTATCATGATCGCCATAGATCGTCC
>CALJGH010000134.1 GCA_938073925.1 uncultured Nitrospinaceae bacterium | reverse complement strand
AAACCGATTGCCGAACCGATCTCAAGCGGACCTTCTTGATCAGCCCGCTTGTACTTTGGAATACCCAGATATTTTTCCAGGCTGGCAGGCGTGATTTTCACATGCGTCTTCTTGCCTTTTTCCACTACGACTTTGACAACTTTACGACAAAGAGTTCCAATCTCCCGCTCCAAACTCCTCACCCCGGCTTCGCGGGTGAAGTCTTGAATAATTCTTTCGAGAGCTGTTTCGGAAATTTCTATATTCTTTTTAGTCAAACCATGCTCAGCGACTTTCTTCGGCACCAGAAACCTCTGGGCAATACCGAGTTTTTCCTGATCGGTATAACCGGGAAGATGCAGCACTTCCATTCTGTCCAACAACGGTCTCGGAATGGAATGCAATACATTCGCGGTACAGATAAACAAAACGTTTGAAAGGTCGTAATCGATTTCCAGATAGTGATCGTTAAAAGTTCCATTTTGTTCTGGGTCAAGCACTTCTAACAATGCAGAAGCCGGATCGCCACGAAAATCAGCGTTCATCTTGTCGATTTCATCGAGCATGAATACGGGATTATGCACTTCGGCCTTTTTCATGCCTTGAATTATTTTACCGGGCAAGGCACCGATATAGGTCCGCCGATGACCACGGATCTCCGCTTCATCGCGAACGCCACCGAGAGAAATGCGGACGAATTTTCGGCCCATGGCGCGACCAATCGATTTACCCAGCGACGTCTTCCCCACACCTGGAGGACCCACAAGACAAATAATGGGACCTTTTATTTTTTTCACCAGCTTTAAAACAGCCAAATGTTCAGTGATGCGTTCTTTGACTTTTTCTAATCCATAATGGTCTTGATCGAGAACTTTCTGGGCTTCTGGAATTTTAATTTTATCGGTCCCTACGGCTTTTTCCCACGGCAAATCTGCAAGCCACTCAATGTAAGTCCGCGCCACTGTGGCTTCTGCTGACATCGGCTGCATGAGCTCCAACCGCTTCAATTCTTTCTTGGCTTTCTCATTGACCTCTTTCGGCATTTTTGCCTTTTTAATTTTTTGCTTTAACTCATCGAAGTCACTTTTAAATTCATCACGTTTGCCAAGTTCCTTCTGGATGGCCTTCATTTGCTCATTCAGATAAAACTCTTTCTGACTGTGCTCCATTTGTTTGCGCACCCGCCCATGAACGCGCTTCTCGATTTTTAGTACTTCCATTTCTGACTTAAGTATCCCCAGCAACTTGTTCAGGCGATCTGCAGGATTCAGCGTTTCCAACAACTCCTGCTTTTCCTGTGTCTGAAAAACTATATAGGAAGCAATGGTATCTGCGTAACGATGTGGCTCAAGAATGTTTGAGCTTGCGGCAACCGCTTCCAGCGGTATTTTCTGGTTGAGCTTGACATACTGCTCGAATACAGTCCCGACACTTCGCATCATGGCTTTTACATCGGCGGTGAGCTGATCGTTTTCATGGATTCGGTTGACCTCCACTTCAAAGTAATCGGGATTCTCTTTAAAGGTCTCGATACGGCCTCTTTGAAGCCCCTCGACCAATACTTTCATAGTGCCGTCTGTCAGTTTCAATATCTGCAGAATATTGGCAATGGTCCCGATTTCGAAAATATCTGGCGGCTGCGGGTCATTGTTACTGGGATTGCGTTGAGCGGAAAGGAAAATGCTTTTTTGCTCTGCCATGGATTTTTCCAAGGCAAGCACAGACTTATCTCTGCCCACGAACAGGGGCAAAACCATGAACGGGAATACTATGATATCTCTTAAGGGGAGAAGCGGTAGAGCGATTTTATCTGAACCCATAATACTAACTGGCCTGTTTCTTTTTCGCGTAAACCATCATGGGTTTTTCACCTTTGGCAACGACTTCCTCATTAATAACAACTTCTTCAACTTCTTTCTGCGAAGGTAGCTCGAACATAATATCGAGCATGGTTTCTTCCATCACGGCGCGCAAACCTCTTGCTCCGGTTTTACGTTCAACCGCTTTTTCGGCGATAGCTTTAACAGCACCATCCGTAAATTTAAGTTTAATATCTTCAAAATCAAACAGCTTTTTGTATTGTTTGACCAACGCGTTCTTCGGCTCGGTCATAACTTTTATCAGCGCTTCAATGTCTAATTCTTTAAGCGTGGCTACAGCTGAAAACCGCCCGACAAATTCAGGGATCAAACCATACTTGAGCAGATCTTCAGGTTGAATTTTTTCAAGAAAATCTTCTTGCTCCAACTCAACTTTGGAAACGATCTTCTGTCCAAACCCGAGGCTTTTTTTGCCGACCCGATTGCGAATAATTTCGCTCATACCCACAAATGCACCACCACAAACAAACAATATATTGGTGGTATCTACTTGCAGAAACTCCTGATGAGGATGCTTGCGTCCGCCTTGCGGTGGAACACTGGCAGTCGTGCCTTCAATGATTTTCAGCAACGCCTGCTGGACCCCCTCTCCAGAAACATCGCGAGTTATAGACGGGTTTTCTGATTTCCGAGAAATCTTATCGACCTCATCAATATAAATAATCCCTCGCTCAGCTTTCTCGACATCGTAATCGGCACTTTGCAGAAGCTTGAGGATGATATTCTCGACATCTTCTCCGACATAACCTGCTTCCGTCAATGTAGTAGCATCAACAATGGTGAACGGAACGTCAAGGATACGCGCCAGTGTTTGAGCCATGAGGGTTTTACCGGAACCGGTAGGCCCGATCAATAGCACATTGCTTTTTTGCAGCTCCACATCATCCATTTCAAGGTTGGAATCCACACGTTTGAAATGATTGTGAACGGCAACTGAAAGAATTTTTTTGCAGCGCTCCTGATTAATAATGTATTGATCAAGATGACTGTAAATTTCTTTGGGCTTAAGCAAATGCTGAAAGTCATCACCCTTTTCCTGAGCCCATTCTTCCACCATGATTTCATTGCACAACTCAATGCATTCATCACAGATATAGACGCTAGGTCCAGCAATCAACTTCTTGACTTCTTCCTGACTCTTACCACAAAAGGAACAGCGGTAATTCCCGGTGGTTGTGCTTTTCTTTGCCATAAAGTCCTCGACCTTAACTCGGTGTAGTTAAAAATCCGTTTTACTTTTTATCTTTTTTCACTTCTTCACGGTTGCTGATAACACTGTCTATCAAGCCATAAGTTTTTGCTTCTTCTGCGGTCATATAATAATCGCGCTCAGTGTCCTTATTTATCTCGGCAACATCTTTGCCTGAGTGTTTTGCAAGGATACCGTCTAATATAGCTCGAATCCGGGAAATTTCTTTGGCCTGAATTTCGATATCGGTGTGCTGCCCCTGAAACCCGCCACTAGGCTGGTGAATCATGATTCTTGAATGCGGTAGAGCAAAACGCTTTTTCGGCGCTCCAGCTGCAAGAAGCAAAGAACCCATGCTGGCGGCCTGACCAATACAAATAGTTTGAACATCAGGCTTGATGTATTGCATCGTATCGTAAATAGCCATCCCCGAACTGACCTGACCGCCCGGGCTGTTGAGATAAATATAAATATCCTGATCCGGCTCATCCGACTCAAGAAATAACAATTGAGCAATAATAAGGTTTGACATGTGGTCGTCAATGGCAGTACCGATAAAAATAATACGGTCTTTTAAAAGGCGCGAATAAATGTCGTAAGACCGTTCACCGCGACTGGTTTGTTCTACAACAATGGGTACTAATTGATTGTGAATGGAATTCATTTTTCTCTCTTGATTAGGACTTCAGGTAAGATGAACAACCCTCTGAAACCGAATAGGAATCAGAAAGGATTATTGGCTTGTAAGTCATTTAGAAATAGTTAGATAACTAAAGACAGATTGTCTATCAATTATCTGTAATTAAATCTTTTCTGTCAACCATTACTTCTTTCAACGTCACTTTTTCAAGGGCGGAATTTAGGGTCTTATCGCGTTTCATACGACTGTGCAAACGCGCAAGCACACCGTTCTTTTCCCATTCCTTTTTCATTTGCTGCAGGTTGCCCCCACCCCCTAATAACTGGGCCATATTTTGCAATTCTTGATCCAACTCCTCTGGAGTGACCTCCAATTCCAAGTCACGAGATAATTGATCCAAAATCAACTCTTCTCGAAGAGCTTTGACAGCAGGTTCCTTATATTTTTCAATCAGCTCGGGCGAAACTTCTTCTTCATGATTGTGT
This sequence comes from uncultured Nitrospinaceae bacterium, assembly GCA_938073925.1. GTDB lineage: Bacteria > Nitrospinota > Nitrospinia > Nitrospinales > VA-1 > UBA8687. Next base: position 612 of record CALJGH010000134.1, on the reverse strand, counting down.
TCGTGGTCGTGGTTATGGTCGTGACCATGATCATGTGCAGCTTCTTTCCCTTGCTTCTTATTGGCCTGTTCAGACATGAACTTGACCTGCTCTTTGATCAATCCTTCGGGTAATTCGACCGGGTTTTGCTCGGCAAGTTTATCCGCAAGTATTTTTTTAGCGGACTTTTTAGCTTCATCCCGCTCATAACTCTCCAATTCAACCCGGACTTTAGCTTTCATGTCTTCCAGACTTTCATACTTCTTTTCAGTATCCAATTCGCGTGCGAAATCATCATTCAGCTCTGGCAGTTCCTGCACTTGAATGCCTTTCAAGGTGACATTGAAATCGACATCTTTGCCAGCGATTTCCTTACCCTGGTAATCCTCTGGCACCTTCACCTGAATCTCGCGGGTTTCCCCGATCGTCATGCCGACCATGCCTTTGTCCAAACCTTCGATTAGCTGACCCGATCCAACCCGAATGGCCTGATCCTGAGCTGTTCCACCCTCAAAGGGCTGGTCGCCCATTTTGCTTGTGAAATCGACTTTTATCAGATCATTTTCCTCCACAGGACGATCCGTGATCTCTATGGTTTTTGCTTTTCTTTGACGGAAAGTCTCAATGGTCTGG
>CALJGH010000133.1 GCA_938073925.1 uncultured Nitrospinaceae bacterium | reverse complement strand
TTTGATTTCCTAAAGGAGGAAGAAAAGAATGAAAAAGATTGTATTGGGTGTAATGGTTGTTGCCTTTTCACTGGCACTGGCTTCTACCAGTTTCGCTAAGAAAAAAGGTTATGTAGAAGGCGCAGCAGGCCCAGGTAGCATAACTGGAACCGTCATGTTGAAGGGTGATGCAATGGCTCCGATCATGGAAGATTTATCAAAAGGAAAGAATGTTGAGTTTTGCACCACGCATCCGGACACCAAAGATGGAATCCGTCCTCGTGTAAAAGTATCAGCTTCTGGTGGCAAGTTGAAAGACGCAGTCGTTTTTATAGAGAAAATTGATACTGGCAAGCCTTGGGGCGATACCGGTAAAGCTGCTTTCGATTTTACAAAATGCGACATTGTTCAGAAAATGATGGCTGTTCGCAAACCCACTAAGGCTGAAAAGAAAACCGGTGGAATTCTTACCGTAAAAAATAACGATGCAAATATATTGCATAACCCACATGGGTATTCTGTTGTTGGCGCAAGCCGCAAAACATTGTTCAACAAACCTCTTCCAAATTTAGGCGATGTTGCGGAAGTGACCAAAAATATCGGTCGTCTTAAAGCCAAAAAAGATAAGCATTTCTTTTTGCAGTGCGATCAGCATAACTTCATGGAAGCGGATGCGCGCATTGTTTGGAACCCTTATTATGCAATTACGGGAGCCGATGGTGCTTTCACGATTGACGGAGTTCCTGCTGGTAAGTACAAAGTTACCGCATGGCAGCCTTATGTTGGTGAATCAACTCAAGAAGTAACAGTAGCTGCTGGTGCAGCTAAAGCTGACTTCACTTTGGCAGCTAAGTAAAAAACGTTTCAATCAAGCAGTATCGGAACTACTGTTCCGGTGCTGCTTTTTTTTTGCCTGCTTTACTTGGATGCAATTAACTGCAGATAAGCATCGATAGATTAAATTGCTACATCGACAGGGAGGCCATCCGGTCTCCCTGTTTTTTTTTAAAATATTAAATCAGTGTTTTAACTTTTCAGCCGATTAGTGATCTTATGAAACGGGGAGCAAGCCTCTTAATTTTCTGGCTAGAGAAGTATGCGACCAATCTATAAATTATTGTTTAATTAAGGTAACTCTTTAAATTGTTCTGGGTACGCAGTTCGTAAGGACCTGCGGAGGAGAGGTAGAGGAATTTTATTTGTATCTGTGCTTTTCTGTTATTTAACTAACTGTAATTCAAACCAACTTGAAATTGACTTTTTAGACTCTGTTTCGCCTTGGTAACCGTCCCAGATATTGAAAGCAATGGGAATAGATTTACCTGCTAGGAATTGACTATCTATTTTTTTGTGGATGACATTTAGTTTACGCTTTAGCACTAAAGTATACCTGCCAAACTTATAATTTACTTGAGCATCAACTATCTGACTCAGTTCATCTTGTAGGGACCATTTTTTTAATCCGGTAGCATTCCATTCAAGGACTTTATTGTCCGATGACGTCCATTTCCACAAGTTTACAGGATGTTCAGGATCACCATTTAGAAAATAGGGTTTTTGAGTAGTTAGATTAACTGGAAATTGAATTGCAAAAGAATCTGGAAATTCTGGAGCTACAGATTCAATAGTTTCTTCCTCTTTTTGTCCCTTTAAATGATCTGGTAGTGGTGGCGTTGGCGATGCTTCAACCTTGTCTTTTTCTATAAGAGCTGGGTCATAAGAAGGGTCATCCCATTGAACCTTGAAAGCGATTTCTTTATCGTTATAGGCGGCTCGAATCGTTAAGTTTCTTACAGTTGGGAAATAAGATTTTGGTTTTTGCAGAATTTGTCCACCCAAAGGGATATAAAATGATTGTGCTTTTTCCCAAAATGGAGCATTGAGATCGCTAGATAAAGGCTCGTTGACTTTGATTGCCTGAATCATTGGTTTTATTTTCGGCTTCTTTGGTAAGCCTAGAGTGCGAACGAAATCTACAATGTCCCAGATTTCCTGATCTTTGAAAACTCGTGGGGAAAACTTTGGCATTGCGGTGGTTGAAAGGCCGGTTCGGAGAGTTAAGAAAATATCTTCTCGCCTTGCTCCTCTTCGAAATTTCCATGGCTCTCTGAGGTTTCTTGGCCAGATGGCATTCGATGAATAATCAACAATACGAGCTGTGGTCACGCCGTCGCCCCTGCCTTCAACTCCATGACAGCCTGAGCAATTTATCATAAAGGACTTTTTGCCGCGTTTGACGCCTTCCAATGAAAACGTAGGAGGTTTTGGTACGCTTACTGTTTTATGCTTTTTGCCTCGCTTCTTGAATTTTTTAAATTTTTTCGATAAGGACTTGATATAAAGAATCAGGCTTTGACGATCCTCTTTTGATAGATGCTTCCAGCCAGGCATGGTGGTTCCGCGCATTCCGTTCGTGATAGCATTGAACAGGTCCTGATCGGTAGGTATTTTTCCAAATGAGGTTGATCGAATCTTGATATGCCCTTTAGTGAGGTTCCTAGGTTGCGGAAACGTATATTCCGCAGAGGGACCATTGCCTTTACCTTTGTCTCCGTGGCAGAAGGCACATTTTTTTAAATAGATTTGTTTTCCACGTTTTAATGAGGGTTTTTGGGTTTTTGTGGGTACTTGTTTGCGGTCTTTTACTGTTTCGTTTATGTAGCGAATTGTTTTCCAAACTTCTTCTTCGCTTAGAGCTCCTTCCCATGCAGGCATTGCGGAGTTCCAAGGAGCGAATTTTTCGGGTAGTCCTTTGCCACCTTTAATAACTCTCCAGAATGTATAAGCCGGAGTTTTAGAAACAACAGAATCTTTTTGGATGAAGTTGGCGGGTGCAGGAAAAAAACTTTCACCAAAAATCCCTTTACCATCCAATAGATCACCGTGACAAAGTAAACAGTTCTTGATATAAATTTCTCCGCCTTCTTGAGTTGTTTCTGGACTGGAGGGGAGAGGGTTCTTCAAGCCTTTTAATGAGATTTTTTTGTCGCCAATGGTGATGGACTCGGGTGTGTCTCTAGATGTAGGGGCCATAAAGGCCCATACCGTGTAAGGTGTAACCAGAAGAAAAATGACTACGACAAAAAGGCAAGCAAAGCGATGTTGAGGTTTGGGTTGTATTGTCAATTACCGCCCCAGTTCTTTGCCTTTTGCTGTTCCAGGTATAACAGCGTCTTTCTTGATTCTTCCTGATTTTATAGTTTCGTAAAAAGGGCGTATTACTTTGTCGGCATTGAATTCAAAGTTAAGGTCAATGGTTTCCCCGGCTGTGACCTTAATTTTTTTGGTTTTTCTTTTCATTAAATAATGCCAGGCCGTTACTTCATATTCTCCAGGAGGGATGTTCTCTATTTTAAAATTTCCGTCAATGGGCGTTTGATCATAATAAGGATTTTGTACGCGGTAACCCCATGCTTGCATGAATTCGTGCATCCCGCAGATCATCTGCATTATTTTATAGTGTTTTTTGAAGTGGATTTTACCATCAGAAACTTCTTCTGCAGGAATCGGGATATTTAAAAGAATTTTTCCTCTTTCTTTTTGGTAGACCTGACTGTTATGCATAACTGCATCGAGATTGTCGACCTTAAACTTTTCGTCTTGACGAATAATACTCACGTCAGGAAGGAATTTGCAGTTTTCCGCAGTAATCATAATGGGCTCTTTTTTAAACGGCTTACCCGCTTCTACATGTTTCAGGGTGATGACCACATCTTTTAATCCGCCTTCTGGAGAGACTTTGAAATCATCGAGAATCCGGTTCATTTCATCATCGGTGTCTACTTCAGCGCACATATCAATATTTGGAAACAGAATAAGATGGTAAATTCTTGGAAAGGGCATTTTGCCAATTAAGGTGGTTTTACCCTTTATGGTTCCTCCATTAGTGACTTCCATTTCCTGATAAGACCATGCATTTAATGAAATGGAAAGTATTGAAAATACTAATGCAGCAAGCCATAGATTTTTTTTCATTCTTTAAGAGCCTCAATTATTAGCAGTGTTGGAGAGTAATCCAA
>CALJGH010000132.1 GCA_938073925.1 uncultured Nitrospinaceae bacterium | reverse complement strand
CTCCTGCCGAAACCATCCGCTGGTTTGAAGCGGCTTTGTCTGCATCTCATCAACTGGATAATAAAGAAGCTGAACGTATGCATCTCTTAAATCCGAGGCCAGAATATAACAGGTTGAACGAGCCGCAAGGAGTATTTGATTTTATGGAGCGCGCACTCTCCCTTTGCAAAAAAACCGGCGATATTCAGGGAGAGAAAACAGCCCTCCGATATTTAGTGTAGCCTGCCTCGCTTAAAAAATATAAACGCGCGATAGAGTTTCTAGAACAAGATCTTAAATTAACCCAGGCGGCAGGAGAAAAATCGGAGGAGATGGACATCTTAGAAAAATGGGGAGAAGCAAACAACCAAATCGGCGACTTTCAAAAAGCCATTGATTATGGTGATTAAACTCTTGAAATGGCAAAACAAAAAATACGATAAATCAAAACAGGTTCATTTGTTGAACATGCTGGGTAAAACTTTTCTTGAGCTCGATGAAATGGCAAAAACCCTTGTCTATCTCGAAAATGGTTTGCTCTCGGCACAGAAAAACAAGGAAATGCACGGAGAAGGCGGGCTATTAATACAACTGGAGAATACGCATCAAGGAAACAATGAAAATGATCAAGCAGCAATTTACTTTGAAGATGCCTTAGAATTATCGAAAAAAATCGGCAGTCGAGAGTTGGAAGGGGAAGCGCTTTGGAAAATATGTCTCGGATTAGGCAATCAGGAAAAATTTACCGAAGCCAGTGAACGCGCAAATGAAGTCTTAAAAATTTACGAAGAAACCCAGCATCCCGATTCAATGACAGTGCGTATGCAAATAAGAAAATGGGGTGAAACCTCAACCATGGTAGATAACGAAAATACACCTGATTAAGATTTAATTTTTAACAGGGGAAACTGCATTGTCTCTCTCTGCTGCACATAAATTTCCGCACATAAACGCGCAAGATTTCGAACTCGTCCTATAAAACCTGTGCGTTCAGTTACACTAATAGCACCTCTCGCATCCAACAAATTAAACGCGTGCGAACATTTCAACGTGTAATCATAAGCAGGAAGAACCAGTTCCTTTTCCAATAACTCTTTCGCTTCCGCCTCATACATATCAAACCATTGAAACAATCGTTCTTTATTGGAAGCTTCGAAATTATAACGGGAAAATTGCTTTTCCGTTTCGAGGTGGACATCACCATATAAAAGATTCTTATTCCATTTCAAATCATAAACATTTTCTACATTTTGCAAATACATCGCGATGCGTTCCAATCCATAAGTCAACTCAGCGGTAACCGGTTTTAAATCTATGCCCCCCACCTGTTGAAAATAAGTGAACTGTGTAATTTCCATACCGTCCAGCCAGACTTCCCAACCCAGTCCCCAAGCTCCTAGAGTCGGCGACTCCCAATCATCCTCGACGAAACGGATATCGTGTTTCAGAGGATCCACGCCCAAAACGGTGAGACTGTTTAAATATTGGTCCTGCACATCTTCCGGAGACGGTTTAAGAATCACTTGAAACTGGTAGTAATGTTGTAGCCTGTTTGGATTTTCTCCATACCTGCCATCCGTCGGACGACGAGAGGGTTCCACATACGCAGCATTATAAGGTTCGGGACCCAGCACTCTGAAAAAAGTGCAGGGATTAAACGTGCCAGCCCCCACCTCAATATCATAAGGTTGGTGTATTGCGCATTCACGTGATGCCCAAAAATTTTGGAGATTTAAAATGATATCTTGAAAATACATAGTCGATAGGGTGTATCAGAGATCAACAATCAAAGTCAACCCCTCACTCCGCGTGGAGCGAGCTGGTCAGGGCCTGTGAAACCATACAATACAGTCAAGCCTTTAACCATGGTTAATAGGAAGATCTCAGATTCATGCAGATTCTTTATTCACACGGGAAACTGCAGTTTTGCTCCGGGGTGAGCTTTTTCGATAAGGATATTGATCACCTGCTTGATATACGCCACATGTTTTTGCGCCGATGGTATCGCATCGTAGTCGGACTCTTCCTGATCGATAGATATAATTCCTTCTCCCAGATAATTGCAATAAAAAGCACCCAGTGGTTTAAAATTTTCCAGAGGCTCGTTTTCTTGACGCGAATTTACAATCACCGTTTGTTGCGAACCTTCTTCGCCGGGATAAATCTCAAAGAGTGTATGTTCCTTGCAATAAGCAAGTATCCGACCCATCTCTTCTGGTGAAATCGCTTTGTAGACCGTGTGCAATATTTCTGTGCCGAGTAAAAATTGTCGACTCCATATTCTGCAATGGAGTGTTGCTAGCCGCCGATATTCAGGAAAGCAGTTTCACCCTGATAAGTAAACACCGCACCCGTTGATTCTATTTTTATAAGAGTAGCAGAATCAATTGAATCTCCAACGCGCATCTTATGATTATTACTTTTGGGGGTCGAAACAAAAATATGATTAGAAGAACTCTCTGGAGAAAAAAAGATAATCCCTTTTACTTTTAAATCGGGGGTAGAGAGACTTTTGTTGATTTGTGGAATAAAAATTTCTTCCGGCTCGTCTGCCAGCGATTTCGCGGTTGCGATCAAAGACTGAATTTCATAAACATCCCGCCTTTGCTGCTTCTGAGAGTTGCTTCTTGCAAGAACGGTTGGCGGTTTAACAGGCTCAATTGCTCTCTCTACATTCTTGGGAATTTCTTTTTCGACTGCGTAAAAAATATTCTCTACCGCAGGACTTTGATAAGGTTTTTCTTGCTCTGGAATATTTGAAAGCGATATGCCAGGAACTGGAGTGATATATTGATTTTTTACTGGAGCCGGGTTCTTATAATAACCCGTATTCGGCGCTGAAGCTCGAACAACTTGATTTTCTGGAGGGCTGCCCTTCGATTTCCAAAACAGACCCAACACGATTCCACTAAATAATATTGCGCTTATTAAAAATATTTTTCGGGGAGTCTCTGAAGGCGAATTAAAACAAAGGTTTTCTTCATCTTGAAGAACCAACTCCTTTAAGTCTAATCCTTTTTCTAAAACGCTTTTTTCTTTTTCAAGTTTTTTTAGCGTTTTTAAAATCGTGCTCATTTGCTATGCCTGTATAGGAGTTACTGGATTACCAGTTCTGGGGTTGGATAAATTTGCAGAAGATTATACACAAGCATCTTACTGTCTACTTGAAACTTGCCATCATCTTTAATATTATTATTACGCTGAAGCCTTCTTACGGCGCGAATTGTTTTAGGGCCATACAAAGGAGCTTCTCTCCCTTGAAAATAACCGAGAAGACGTAGATTTTTTTGCAGCCAAACTGCTTCTTTACCTTTGAATCCCAGATCAAATGATTCCGGCAGATTTTCGAAGTCTTTCCACAAAACAATCGCTTTCCTTGTCCAAATCGAATTGATAATCGAAAGCGGCATTTCAATTTTATCCACCGACCCGAACACACCTGTATCTCCTTTGATAGAAGACAGGGCCAGATATTTGGTTCCCTGCGCGTTGGGAAGTGCAATCTCTAATAGAGCAGGATAGTTGAGGCTTTGCAATCGTTTCATGGTTCCATTCATTTCATATTGAAGTAACTGATAGTCCTCTATCAATATTTCCAGGTCTTCTTTGTCTTGAAGGTTTTCGAGGGTAATATTCCAGGATTCGAAAATCCATTTAACAGCTTCCAGTTTGCTTTCCATGAGCGTCAGGCTGGATAGATATGTTACAAGTTTTTCCGAATCTGAAATACTTAACATTCCATTGCTTGGAATTGGTTTGGAAGCGGCTTCTACAACAGCAACGTACTGTGGCACTACTTCAGGAGCATTCGAACTTGGAGCAACTGTTGCGGAAGCAGCAGAATAATTAATCAGTTCACCCGGTGACGAAAGATCGATAGGGTCTTCTTTAATTAAAGCGGCAATATCTTTGCCTTGCGGTTTGTTATCGAATTCCGGTAACGCAAAAAAGTTCAGAGCAAAGACACCAATTCCTGCTGCAATCGCGGAAGGAATCACTAGCTTCCAAAACTTGTCGGCCCAGGATTCAAGCGGCACCAGACTACCAATATCTTTCACAGCAATTTTAACAATTTGCGGACTGATTTTTTTTGTGCCCTCCGTATACGCGATCAACAAAGTTCGGTCACTGATAACATTGATCATTCGTGGAATTCCGCGTGAATAACGAAAAACAGTTTCAACTGCTTGACGAGAAAAGCGAACCTTCCCTTTTCCTAACGCCACATTCAACCTGTGTTGAATATAGCCACGGGTCTCTTCCAGGTTTAACGGTAACAATTCCCACTGAATCGTGATGCGTTGGCGCAACTGACGCAGTCCGTCTTTGGCCAGAACTTTTTCCAATTCCGGTTGACCGATCAATACGATCTGAATAAGTTTTTCAGTATCGGTTTCAAGATTCGAAAGCAACCTTAATTGTTCCATAACCTTGGGTTCTAAATCCTGAGCCTCATCAATAATAACGACGACTCTGTGGCCTTTCGCCCGTTCTTCCAACAAAAAAGCGTTGAGCAGATCGATCAGTTTCTTTTTGCTTTTACTTTTACCGGGCAATCCCAATTCACTGTTGATGGTCTGTAGCAGCTCCAGTTCATTGATGGCCGGATTAAATATATAGGCAATATTAAAATCAGTTCTCAACTCCCTTAGAAAACTACGGCAGATCATCGTCTTACCCGTTCCCACTTCGCCGATAATTTTCAAGAAACCATTATTCTCCTGCAAACCATAAACCAGATGCGCCAGCACTTCTTTATGCTTTGGACTCAAATAAAGATATTTAGGATCAGGGGTAAGGTCAAACGGTTTTTCAGAAAAGCCAAAAAAATCCTGATAAACATTTTGGTGCTTCGGGTTTTTCGATTGATCTTTGCGACCCATAAATTGAAGAGGACCGGGTTTAACAGGCGCAGAAGGTTCCGGCATCTTTTTTACTTGAACCACGGCATCATAGGCTTCGCGCTTTTCCTTATTAGAGAGCGTGTCATAGGCCTCCTGTGCCGCTTCGATTTGTTCTTTCAATGTAGGTTTGTCAAGCGACTTCCTTTCACCTTCCGAAGAATCAAACTTACCTATTAGCTTCTGATAGGCACGGTCGATCTCTTTTTGGTTGGCGTTGGGTTTCACTCCCAACAACTTATAAAAATCCGGTGATTGAACTTCGGTTATCATGCGCTTTCTTCCATCTGGTTAGTTAAGTATCAGCCACTCTTTCAGCAATAGGGCTGTAAGTTATTGATAGTTATCTTATTAGTTTATTTATGCCTGTCGGCAAAGTTTTCTCTTTGAATTTTGAGAATAATATGATTATTCTTTTATTTTCAAATAGTTATGCCTTGCTCTAATCTCCAACATTGTATCCTCATTCCATTAAAAAAGCAATAATAGCTTAATATACAAGTAGTTAAAATTTTATCGGGCAATTAGACACCGAAAGGTGGGCTAATATGGATTTTTATTGGCAATTAAGGTGTGGATTTTATAGGTTTAGGTAGTAGAAGAGGTGCTAAAATCGCGTAAATTTTCTGACTAAAAAAATGACTGAAAAAGAAAAAAAATTAAAATGTCCCATCTGTAAAAATCTATCAGAAATGGATAAAGAGCAAAATCCTTATTTACCCTTTTGCTCGGAGCGTTGTCGCACCATCGACCTCGGTGCCTGGCTAGATGGAAAGTATGTCATCGAAAGTGATGACCCTTTTATAGATTCAGAAATCTAGAGTGACCTCGGTCAACCCGACCGTTGTAGTCATAATCCACTCTTTTTGGTCTTTCAGAAATAACCTATAGTATTGAAGAAAAAGTATTTTACCAATCCAAACAATAAGTGCCGTTGATGCTAAAAATAAAAATATACTTTCGTTATCTCATTGAATGAGTTACTGATTATCTCTGTTTAGCCTGTATACGAAAAAATTGTTTTTGTATAATTTTTTTGGTGGATATGCCCCTCTGAGG
>CALJGH010000131.1 GCA_938073925.1 uncultured Nitrospinaceae bacterium | reverse complement strand
TATCCCGAAAGCATCCATGAAGCGATGAGCTATAGTCTATTGGCTGGAGGGAAAAGATTGCGTCCCGTGCTGGTCATGGCGGCCTCAGAAGCAGTAGGAGGAGATCGATACGCAGTTCTGCCTTTCGCAGTGGCTGCTGAGATGATTCATACCTATACCCTGATTCACGATGACCTCCCTGCATTAGATAATGATGATTTGAGGCGAGGAAAACCTACAAATCACAAAGTTTTCGGTGAGGCTACTGCTATTTTAGCGGGAGATGCTTTGCTGACCCAAGCATTCATCCTGATGACCCGAGCGGTAGGGATGGATTCCGTTCCACCCGATTGTCTCTTGAAAGCAACGCATGAAATGGCGAGTGCTCTTGGTTCAACGGGAATGATTGGAGGTCAAGTGGTTGACCTCGAGTCGGAAGGGAAGCCAATTACCGCAGAAACTCTAGAATATATCCATATATACAAAACAGGGTTTCTGATTAGAGCATGTATTAGATGTGGTGGAATTCTAAGTCAGGCTACAGAGGGCCAATTAAATTCCTTGTCAAGGTTTGGAGCCCATATCGGGCTGGCCTTCCAGATTATCGATGATATTCTCGATATAACTGGCGATCAGGAAAAATTAGGTAAGGATATTGGTAGTGATCTGACAAAAGATAAGGCCACTTACCCAGCATTGTACGGTTTGGAAGAATCGAAGCGGAAAGCTGAAGAATTGGTAGAAGAAAGTATAGAGTGTTTGAAAGAATTTGATGATCGAGCCGACCCCCTCAGGGAAATTGCTCGGTTTTTTGTGCAACGAACTTTTTGACTGGGACCGCCTATGAGCAAGTTTTTAGATAATATTGATAGTCCCCAGGATTTGAAAAATATACCTATTGAGAATCTTCCCGAAGTAGCGAAGGAAATTCGTGACATGCTTTTGGATACCATTTCTAAAACCGGAGGTCATCTGTCTTCTAATTTAGGCGTGGTAGAGCTGACGATGGCCATGCATTACGTTTTTGATAGCCCGAAAGACAAGTTTGTCTGGGATGTGGGGCATCAGTCCTATGTCCATAAACTGTTGACGGGAAGGAAAGGCCGATTTGACACCTTGCGTCAGGCTGACGGGCTTTGCGGTTTTACCAAACGCGAAGAAAGTGAACACGATACCTGGAATTGCGGGCATGGTGGTACATCCATTTCTGCCGCACTTGCTTTTGCCAAAGCACGTGATCTTAAAAAAGCTGACAATGATGTAGTGGCTGTCATCGGAGATGGTTCTTTGACAGCAGGGATGGCTTTTGAAGGCCTAAATCATACGGGGCACATTCAAAGCGATATGATCGTTGTTCTCAACGATAATGAAATGTCTATTTCAGCTAATGTAGGCGGTATGTCCGCTCATCTTAGCAAGATCATGACTGGACAGGTTATGTTGAAGATCAAATCCGAAATCGATCAGATGCTACTGGCTGTTCCAGGAATTGGAAAAGATATTTCTCGTTATGCGCACAAAATTGATGAAGCTATAAAAGGGGTTTTTATCCCGGGTCGATTGTTTGAAGATCTTGGTTTTCGCTATGTTGGTCCGGTAGACGGGCACGATGTAAAAACTCTTATAGAAACTTTTGCTACGGTTAAGGATCTTAAAGGGCCAACCTTGATGCATGTGGTGACCCGAAAAGGGAAAGGCTATGAGCAGGCAGAAGAAAAAGCCGATGTCTGGCATGGCGCTAAACCCTTTAATGTTTCGACTGGTGAATTTCACAAGAAAAAATCCAATCCGGCGTATACCAATGTGTTTGCAGATGCTCTGATAGAGCTTGCGAAAGAAGATGAAAAAATAGTGGGCATCACTGCCGCTATGCCTGATGGAACGGGTATCAGTAAATTCGGCAAAGAGTTTCCTGATCGTACTTTTGATGTGGGTATGGCAGAACAGCATGGTGTTGCTTTTGCGGGTGCGTTGGCCATCGAAGGCTTTCGCCCGGTAGCGGCAATTTATTCTACATTTTTGCAGCGTGCCTACGATCAAGTGGTGCATGATATTTGTCTGATGAATCTTGATGTTACCTTTGCTTTGGATCGAGCTGGGATTGTTGGCGAAGATGGTGCTACGCATCAAGGGCTTTACGATATAGCATTCCTCCGCACATTGCCGAATATGGTGGTCATGGCACCCAAAGATGAAAATGAATTACGCCATATGCTTAAAACCGCTGTTGACCATAAAGGTCCTATTGCTATGCGGTATCCTAGAGGAGCTGGATTGGGAGTTCCCATGGATGAGAAAATGAAGGTATTGGAAATAGGTAAAGCCGAAGTAGTTAAAGATGGCTCCGATATCGCTATATTTGCTTACGGTCACACAGTGGACTGGGCAATGCAAGTTTCCGCTATGTTCGAAAAAGAAGGTGTTAGTGTTGCCGTAATAAATGCGCGGTTTGCTAAGCCGGTGGATAAAGAACTGATAGTCCAATATGCCAACAGTTCGCGGTGCCTTGTTACGACTGAAGAACATTCTTTAAAGGGTGGGTTTGGGTCTGCTGTTCTTGAGGCACTCCAAGAAGAACAGGTTTGTGATGTACCTGTTAAATGTATTGGGTTAGACGACATCGTTCTAGAGCACGGCGCTCCTGGGAAGCAAAGAAAAGACCTGAAACTAGACCCGGAGGGAATTTTTGAAACTATTATGACGTTCTATGGATCGGTTGCAGAAATGGCGGCTTCAGGGAATGGAAAAAAATGGGTTTCAGGTAATGAAAAAAAAGCGGTTGGTGCTAATGGAAGTAAGCCTGCCTACTCCGGTAATGGAAAAAAACGTGATCTAACGGTTAAGCAAACTCTCAATGGCTAGAACTTCCCACGTAAAACGCTCCACAAGCGAAACTCAAATTGAAGTCAAGTTGAATCTGGATGGTTCCGGAATTCAGGAAATCAAAACTCCTGTCCCTTTTCTAGATCACATGCTTTCGCAATTGGCTAGGCATGGTTATTTTGACCTGACCATTAAAGCCCAAGGCGATACGGATATTGACTTCCATCATACTGTCGAAGATGTTGGGATCGCAGTCGGCCAGGCTTTTAAAGAGGCGTTGGGAGATAAAAAGGGCATCCGCCGATTTTCCGAAGCCAATGTACCCCTCAATGAAGCACTGGCGCAATGTATTATTGATATCAGTGGTCGCGCCTTTTTTGTTTTCAATGTTGAATTGCCGAAAGCCAAACTCGGAGAGTTCGATGTCGAACTGGTCCCTGAATTTTTTCAGGCATTTTCTGCCAACAGCGGCATAACGCTTCATTTAAATTCCCCATACTGGAATAACCTACACCATATCACCGAAGCCCTGTTCAAATCATTTGCTCGGGCATTGGACTCTGCTTGTTCCCTGGATTCACGAACCAGTGAGGTGCCTTCGACTAAGGGAACCCTTTAGTTGATCGCAATTATCGACTATGGAATGGGTAACCTCCGTTCCGTACAAAAGGGTTTTGAAGCTGTCGGTGCCAAAGCCATTGTAACTAGCGATTCAAAAAAAATACTTTCCGCGAGATCTGTTGTTCTGCCCGGTGTTGGTGCATTTAAAGCCTGCATGGATAACTTGGAGAAATTTGATCTCATTGATACCGTCAAACAGTCGGTGCAAAGCGGTAAGCCGTTTCTGGGGATTTGTCTTGGGTTGCAACTTCTTTTCAGTCAGGCAGAAGAGTTTGGTTCGGTGTCTGGACTGGGTATTCTGAAAGGAAAGGTAGTTGGGTTTAAAGATGCGCCTAATTCCGGTGATCCGCTTAAAATTCCGCATATGGGTTGGAACAATGTGGAAGTAAAACCCTCTCACCCGTTATTCGATTCGGTTCCCAATCAATCTTATTTTTATTTCGTTCACTCTTACTATGTTGTGCCGGAAGATAGGGCCACCGTTGCTACCACCACGAATTATGGAATCGAATTTGTTTCTGGAATCCACCACGAAAATATTCACGCCTTCCAATTTCATCCTGAAAAAAGCCAGCAACTTGGACTCACCGTCCTCAAGAACTTTTCCCGACTTTCTTCTTAAGGACATTCCTTAGTGAATCTTGACTCTGACCAGTCCGGTCATTTTCTGCGAGGAATCTTATTGTCTATTGTCACAGCCCTGTTATGGGGGGTGTTGCCGATCATCTTGAAGATTTCACTACAAGGGTTCACCATTGGCACAATTGCCTGGTTCCGTTTCTCATTAGCATTCCTGCTGCTGGGGATTATTCTGCAATTCAAAGGCAGTCGTCCTTTAAACATTCTTCGCAAACCACCCTGGATGGGAATTTTTGGCGGACTGTGTTTGACAGCTAACTACTACTGGGTAACTTTGGGAGTGGAGATCAGTGGGCCATCCAATATGGCGGTGTTGATTCAAACAGCATCCGTATTTCTTGTTTTTACAGGTGTGTTCGTTTTTCGTGAGAGGTTAGCCTCTCGACAAATTCTGGGAATGTTTGTTGTAGCCACCGGACTAACTTTGTTTTTCTTCGATCAGCAAAGCCGGGTTACCATGAGCAGCGATTATTATTTTGCCGATTTCCTAATCATCATGGCGGCAATAGTGTGGGTAGGCTATATGATCTCGCAAAAATTTCTCAGTCGGGAATACGGTGCCCAGTCTCTCAATTTTCTCGTTTATACAGTGGCAACCTTAGCTTTGATAGGGACGGTCGAATGGTCGGAGTTTGTATCGGCAGGTTTCAATGCATGGCTGGCTCTTATACTTTGTGGCATCAATACTTTACTTGCCTACGGAGCCCTGGCCGAAGCCGTGAAATATATACCTCTCTCCCTGATCAGCGTTATTATTTCCCTCAATCCATTGATCACTCTTGTCGGAATGAAAATTTTACCTGCGATGGGGTTCGCAAATTTACAACCCGACCCAGTTGGCATGGTCGGTTATTTTGGGGGAGCCATTGCCGTTACAGGCGTAACACTGGTTGTATATAGGTCTAATTCTTAAGGTGTTTCTAGTTAAGCTTTAATACCTGTAATTACCCCTGTGGGCATTGCTTCTACTCGAAAGTAGCGAATATCGGAAATCCCGGCTCCCTTAAGCCAATTTATTTTTTCGTTTACCGGGTGAGCCCGTCCTCCTTCAGTTAGCATGCCGATGTTGAGGCTGAACAATGTGTCGTCCAATGGCCCGGTCTGGTCTTCATCGGTGCAGAAACCGTGTAGAACGATGCGTCCCTCTGGTTGTAATGCTTTGACGGCTTTCGTGACCAGAGTTTTCCCCATATCAGCATCATACATATGGAGAATATTTGCCATTAGTAACAGGTCGTATTGGGAATCGCCAAGATCATCTTTGTGAAAATTGCCAGGCTGAGTTCCAACGCGTTCCCCCAGTTCGTATTTTTCGATATAGTTTTTGGCTACTTCGAGAACAGGGGGAATGTCGAATACGGTTGCCTTTAAATGCTTGTGCAGCTTGCACCATTCCAGCGCATAGGATCCTGGTCCGCCCCCTACATCCAGCATATTTTTCGCGTCACCGATGGGGATCTCACGGGCGATCATCCATGTGGCTTTGAGTGCTTTGTCGTGCATGGCATCCGTGAAGGCGCGCATTTTATGTGGATCGCCTCCCAACATTTCGATAATGCTTTTTATGAGGATTCCAGATTTGATAAATGTTGCCAACTGCCCCCAAACAGGATAAAGATCTGCCGAAAGCTGTATCCACTGCTGCATGGATTTGCTACCGCCAGTGACGAGATAGTCCTGCGCTGCTTGCGGCAGGTGGTACTTGTCATTTTCTTTAGTGACAATTTCAAGTGAGGTGAGGGCGTTAAGTAATCGCTCGGTCGCTTCCGGGTCAAGATTGCAGTTTTCGGCTACATGATTAGCAGTAACGGATTGCTTGAGTATGTCAAAGATTTTCAACTCGTTCGCGGTGATGACCACGCAGGCAGGTTGAAAACCCTGTAGTATCTTGCTAATCGCCTTGTCTGTTTCCATTTTTTTTCCTATTTCGAACAAATTTTATCCACGATTATTGGACTTCATAGCTCGGTCGATTTCTCGGTCAGACTCTTGCTTCTTGAGCGCGGCGCGTTTGTCGTATAGCTTTTTCGACTTGGCGATGCCGAGGTCCACTTTTGCTTTACCATTTTTAAAATATACTTTTAAAGGGACCAGAGTGCAGCCTTTTTCCTGAGTTTTCCCGATAAGCTTGTTGATCTCTTTTTTGTGTAAAAGCAATTTACGCTTTCGCATGGGGTGATGATTGAATTGAGTTGCGGGAGTGTAGGGGTCGATATGGAAATGATTCAGCCAGGCTTCTGCGCCATTAATAGTGGCGTAGCTGTCCACCAGATTGGCTTTGCCATTTCTCAATGATTTTACTTCGGTGCCTTTCAATATCAATCCGGCTTCAAAGGAATCCTCAATAGTGTAGTTGTGCCGCGCCTTTTTATTTTGACAGACGATTTTTATGCCATCTGGGTCGTAAGGTTTCATAGAATTCGATAATTTTTAGATTGTTAACTTTTTTAAATCAGGCAATTTTTATTTTACTTTGAGGGTTACGGTTTGCCCTGTTTTTAATTTGAGCTTCTTTTCTGCACTATTCTCGCGACAGAAAACTTCAACCTGATTCCAACTGTTGAGAATAGCTCCAATCTGACCGGGATTGATTTGATAATAACCGGTTACGAGACCATCTATTTTATTCTTACCGATCTTGATTTCTATTGTATCGGATGATGCAAAGGTTTTGCTTATTAATTCTGCGGATATGTTTGTGGTGGCGTTTCCGAACCGATCGATATAGATGATTTCACCTTTGATGCTTTTGTTTTTTTGTTTGGCTTCTGGTAGCTCTAGTCGAGTCGGTTTTAGAATTCGAGGTCCCATTTTAGAGGCGGCAATGCCGGTGGCGATCCATGCGGCTACAGGCGCGAAGAGATCGCGTCCGTGAAAGGTGTTGGAAATATGTTTCAAAAAGTATTTCGGATTGTTCAATTCATAGGCTTTGGATTTAGGGTCTAAAGCTGAGGTCAGGACTCCGTTATCGGGGCCTATGAATGTTTGGAATTGTGATTGCACCACGATGGGCTTTTTGCCAAGGGGCCCTCTACCTTCCGCAATCAAAGAAAGGTTGGGTTCTTTTGGTAACTTGTTTAAAGCAGGTCCGCCTACACCTGGGTCGACGACAACGATATGGATGGTTTTTCTTGGATACCAGGGATAGGTCGCTTTCAGGACTTGAGATGCTTGGAAGATGTTTTGCGGGTCGATATTGTGGGTGATGTCAATAATATGAGCTTCGGGTTCTATATTAAGAATGACCCCTTTCATAATCCCAACGAAAGAGTCATCCAGTCCGAAGTCGGTGGTGAGTGTTATGAGAGGGCGCATCCTTCAACATGGTCTCCTGAAACCTGTTGCAGAGTTACGGGTATCAATTGGTTTTTAAGTGAATCGGGTCCATCGAGGCTGATAGGAATATAGTTGTCTGTATGGCCTTTGAGCTTGCCGCTTTTTTTGTCGCGCTGGTTTTCTATGAGTACGGTTGCGGTTTGATTGAGAAATTTGTTTTTTAATTTCAGGCTTTTTTCTGCGACCAATTGAGTGAGAATTTTATTACGCTCTTTTTTAATATTCCCGGGAACATCATCTTTATATTCATTGGCTTCGGTTCCACGCCTTGGCGAATAAGAAAATACGTGCAGGTAAGAGAAAGGAAACTCTTTGATTAGTTTATGGGTGTTTTCAAATGCCGTATCGGTTTCTCCTGGAAATCCTACAATAATATCGGCGCCAAGCCCGAGATTGGGAATTGCGTTGATAGCGCGACGGACTACATCTTTATATTGCTCGCTATTGTAGTTTCGGTGCATTCGTCGAAGAATTTCGTTGTCGCCGCTTTGCAAAGGAATATGTAGATGTGAGCAGAGCTTTTCCGTTTCGGCGATGAGCCGAATTAAATCGTTATCGATCTCCATCGGATTGATCGAACTCAGCCGGACTCTGAAATCGCCGGGCAATTCAACAATATCGTGAACCAAGGAAGTGAATGTTTCTCCAGTATCCATCCCCCAAGTGCCGAGGTTGATTCCGGTCAGGGTGATTTCTTTGAAACCAATGTCAATGGCTTCCTGGATATTGTTAAGGATATTTTCCCGGCTGTCACTGATGGATTTGCCGCGCGCTCGAACAACGGTACAAAAAGAACATTTCTCATCGCAACCGGTTTGAACTTTTATGAAAGCCTTGGTCATGCCTTGAAAGTTTCTGACCGGGATGGTTCTAAAAATCCTTTTCTTATGGATGTCGGACATCACGATTTCTGTCGCCTCAGATTTTTGCCATTGCCTGTCCGGATTGAGCAGCTTGCTTTTTAGCAGTTGTGCAATTTCCAATTTGTCGGCGTTGCCCAGTACGATATCTAGTCCGGTCAGTTCGGCGGCTTCTTCGGGGTTCAGTTGCGCATAGCATCCGGTGAACACCACCAGAGCATCTGGATTGAGGGTGAGAGATTTTTTAACGGCGAGCCGGGAGCTGGCATCACTTTTTTGTGTGACGGTGCAGGTGTTGATGACATAGGCATCGGCCTTTTCTCGCTGACTGACCATCACAAATCCTTCTTTCTCGAGAAGAGTTTGCATCTCAGCGGTATCGTGCTGGTTGGTCCGGCACCCTAATGTAATACAAGAGACTTTCATGTAAGAAATCGGATAGAGTTTTTAGAGAAAAAATGAAAATAACGATAATGAAATATTGTTTATCTTCATCTTAGACCAGAGCGTGGAAAGTAAGCAACCTGTAATTGTGTGAATTATAAATAGAAACAAGTCCTTGCTTGACCGGGTTTTAGGAGTTTGCTAATATCCACAAACGCAAACCTGAGCAAGCCTGGGGGAGGGCGCCGCTTTTTTTCCTAGCATAAGAATTGATTCTTGGACAATGCAGAACACTGAAAAAAAAGTACATACATTTCTTGAAAAATGGCTCGACAAATCGATTAAGCAATATGTCGGTGCAATGGATAGGCAAAAGAACGGTCATCTGCATGAGTTGATTATGGGAGGCATTGAAAAACCGCTGGTTGAGATCGTTTTAAAAGAAACCAATGGCAACCAAACACAAGCGGCAAATATTTTAGGCGTCAACCGTAATACTTTGAGAAAGAAAATTGCGGAATACGAAATTGAATGCAAGAGCAAGACCTAGCAGTAATCATCCTCGCGGCGGGCAAAGGATCCCGCATGCAAACTTCCCTCGCCAAAGTCCTTATACCTATTGCTGAAAAACCCATTCTTGAGTACGTTCTTGATGTTGCGGAAAAATTGCATCCGACTCGAACTATTGTTGTTGTAGGTCATCAGGCCGAGCAGGTGCAGGAAACATTTTCCAAGCGCGGCCTGGAGTTTGTATTGCAGGAAGAACAACTGGGCACGGGGCATGCAGCCCAACAAACAGAACAGTCGTTGAACGATTTCAAAGGTAATATTTTGGTGCTTTGTGGGGACATGCCTTTGATAAAGACTGAGACCCTTGAGCGGCTACTGCAACAGCATAAGGTAATGGCAACAAAATGCAGCGTTTTGACACTCAAGAGTAAGGCAAAACACGACTTCGGTCGTATTATTCGCGATGTCGATGGATCGATATTAAAGATTGTTGAGCACCGGGATGCTTCCCCCAAAGAGAAAATTGTTGACGAATCCAACTCTGGGGTATATTGTTTTGATAAAGAATTGTTTTTTAAAGCTTTATGCTGTCTCGGTGACGATAATGATCAAAAGGAATATTATTTGACCGATACATTAGAATACGCAATGAAAAATGGATATCCCGTGGCATCGGTTCAAACAGAGGATACTGATGAAATATTTGGGATAAATTCTCCCGAAGACTTGAAGCGGGCAGAGAATTTGCTGGAAAATTAAAGCCCGTCCGCAATATAGAGCATAGCCTTCCAACCGAGATTTTCTAAATGAAAGCCATCATTTTAGCTGCAGGTAAAGGTTCCCATCTCAGTCCTTTTTCGGACACTCGTCCGCAACCGATGATCGGTGTTGCGGGTCGTACCATTCTTGATAATTCTCTTGAGTTGTTAAACAGCTCAGGCATCAATGATATCTTTGTTGTGGTGGGGCATAAAAGAGACAAACTGATCGATGCTCTTAGAGACCATGATCATGAGGGATTAAATATTCATTACGTTGAACAAAAACAAAACCGCGGGATTGGAAATGCGGTTATGCAGGTTAAAAGTAAAATTTCTCCAGGAGAATATTTTCTACTTCTATATGGGGACATTCTTACTGCAGATAATATTTTTAGCAAGATTCAGCAATCTTTTCACGCTTTCAAATGTCCTGTAGCTTCTATCTGTCTGCCTCCTTCCAATGAACAGTTTGGAAATGTTTTTCTCAATGCACAGATGGAAATCACAAAAATTATTGAAAAACCGAAGAGTAATAGCCTCGGTAACTATGTTCTTGCGGGAGTATTCGTTTTGCCTGCTTCATTTTTTCAGTTGCTGGAATCGAATGGGGCTTCAATGGAAAAAGCCCTCAAGAAAATGGTGGCAGGCGATGGCCTACGTGCATCCATGTGGGAAGATGAATGGTTGGATGTGGTTCACCCTTGGGAAATATTGACAGCCAATAAAATGATCATGGACTCTTGGGAAGAATCTTCTATTGCAAAGACGGCAACCTTGGAAGCGAATGTGACGCTGCAAGGAATCGTTAAAATTGAAGCCGATGTGTTGATCAAAGCGGGTGCGGTTATTGAAGGTCCTTGTTCAATTGGTCGTGGTAGTTATATTGGTAATAATTCTCTTATTAGAAGCTATACCTCTCTCGGGAAAAACTGTGAGGCGGGAAGTGGTGTGGAATTGAAAAACTGCGTTGTTATGGACAATACACAAATCGGTCGACTTTCTTTCATCGGTGATAGCGTTCTGGGAGAAAATGTGGATATTGGTTCCGGTTGCATGACGGTGAACCGCACTGTCGATTGGAAACCTATAATCGTCAAAAATGGAAAACGTATTTCTACAGGTATGTCTAAGCTTGGCGCATTTATTGGCGATGGTGTCGTGATCGGCGCGGGTAATATGATTCAACCTGGTACGGTGGTGCATTCGGGAGAAATTATTCCTGCCTGCTACTCCGTAACTCATAAATAGCGAACGAATATGTGTGGAATCAGTGGAGTAGTGGGGCTGAAGGATGTGTCTCAACTTCTTTTTGAAGGTATAAGAAATCTGGAATATCGGGGTTATGACTCTTGCGGTGTTGCCCTGATGAATAAAACCCGCCTCATTATTAAAAAAGATATTGGTGGGGTAGAAGAGTTTTACCGGAAACATGATGTTCTGCGGCACAAAAGTAATATTGGAATAGCTCATACCCGTTGGGCGACACACGGGAAGGTGACCCAGGAGAATACCCACCCTTTTACATCTCATGATGGCAATTTTGCTGTTGTTCATAATGGAATCATTTCCAACTACCGCCCATTAAGAGACCAACTCAAAAAAGAGGGTTATAAATTTTCATCGGATACAGATACCGAGGTGATCGCTCATCTCCTTGAGAAATTTTTTAAGAAAAGCCGTAATCCCGAAAAGGCATTGGTAAAAACTCTCAATCTGATTGAGGGAACCTTTGCTTTGGCTTTTATTTGTACCTACCTGCCGGGCCATATATTTTGCGCCAAGCGCGAGTCACCCTTAATGCTGGGAATTGGAGACGAAATAAAATTTGTCGGCTCGGATTTCAATGCCTTCATAGACATTACTAAAAATGCGGTAATCCTGGATGATGGAGAGTACGCAATACTTTCCCGCGACTCTTATGTTGTTAAGAGTATTCTTAATGAAGAGGAAATCACTAAACCCATCACCAAAATTGAATGGGACAGTGAGACCTCTAAAAAAGGGGGATACCCTCACTATATGCTCAAGGAAATTTATGAGCAGCCGCAAACCATTTCCAATGCTCTCGATTTAGAACCTTCGGGTCTCGATGATGTTGTGGAGATGTTCGAAAAAGCAGAGTCCTCCTATTTCCTGGGAGTGGGCACGACTTTCTATGTTGCAAAATATGCACAATATATTTTTTCTGAATTAGCGCAGAAATTCATTGCTCCTATCAGTTCGGATGAGTTTTTAAGCCTGGCCAATGTCAATAAAAAGACTCTGGTGTTTGCCATGTCACAATCGGGTGAAACTTTCGATACGCTTTCGGCTTTAAAGTTTTCCCAATCGAAAGGGGCTAAAACGGCGGCGGTAGTGAATGTGATGGGTTCATCCATTGCTCGGATGGTTGATAAAGTTATTCTGCAAGGGTCGGGACCAGAAATTTGTGTCATCAGCACTAAGGCGGCTCTGTCGCAAATGGTTGTCCTCACTTTACTAGCGATGAAACTGGGTCTAAAGAAAAAGGTCCTTAGCAAGAAAGCGTATCAGGAGAACTTAAAATCTTTAAAGGAACTGCCGGCAATCATTCAGGGAATTTTAAATGAGCGTTCTGGTTTTATTCATCGTATCGCAAATAAATATTGCAAAAATAAAAACTGGTTGTACTTGGGACGTGGAATTTATTATCCGATCGCTCTTGAAGCCGCTTTGAAAATGAAAGAAGTGGCCTATGTGCATGCGGAGGGAATGCCAGGTGGATTTCTCAAGCACGGTACCCTCGCTATGATAGATGATGATATTTTTTCTATCGTTTTTGTTCCCCCAAAAGAGAAAAAAGATTTATACCAATCAACAATACATAGTATTGAAGAGATTCGTGCTCGATCTGGGTTTGTACTGGGAATTCATTTTACGGAGCAGGGGAAGAACCAAGATTTATTCAGTGAGGAATTGATTCTCCCCAATGTTCCTCCTCTGATTGCTCCGCTGATTCAACTGGTGATTGGTCAGTTGTTTGCTTATTTTACGGCTACATCTCTTAAAAGAAATGTTGATAAGCCTCGTTCTCTGGCAAAATCCGTTACGGTAGGTTAAAAAATATAATATTCTATTGCCAGCCCTCTTGACCGTCTGCTAAATTACCCCTTCTGAAATTTCATTAAGGTTTATTTATGTCTGAAAAAACTGTGAATACTGCTTTAACTATTGCTGGCTCAGATTCGGGTGGGGGAGCAGGTATTCAAGCAGATCTAAAAACGTTTTCGTCTCTCGGTGTTTTTTGTAAAACCATCATCACCTCCATAACATCGCAAAATTCTTTTGGTGTACAGTCGACTTATGATTTGCCGGCGGATGTGGTTGAACAACAATTCCGGGCTATTTCTGAGGATAAAAAATGTCAAGCGGTGAAAACTGGAATGCTTGGCAATGAAGAGACCGTTTGTTTGGTTGCGAAAGTGATTAAGAAAAACCGATTGAAAAATGTGGTGGTCGATCCGGTTGTTATTGCTTCTTCGGGAAAACGTTTGTTGACACGAGGCGGGGTAGAAGCGCTGAAAAAGCATTTGCTTCCTCTTGCATCTCTGGTCACTCCTAATATTAAGGAGGCGGAGTTGCTTTCTGGAATAAAAATCAAAAACCCTTCAGACAGGAAAAAAGCCGCTCGCGTAATTTTAAAAACAGGTGTGCGAGCTGTTTTGATCACCGGTGGGCATCTCAAGGGAAATCCAGAAGATTTCTTATTGGATAATAAAGGGGACCAGCTTTTTTCATCGCAACGTTTATCTAAAATAGATATACATGGTACAGGTTGCGTTTTTTCTGCAGCAATAACTGCCAGATTGGCTATGGGCAGACCTCTTCGGGAAGCAGTTCAAAATGCTAAAGAATATGTTGGTCAGGCTATTGTTGGAGGGGTTGCTTCTGGTAATGGTGCTCCATGTGTTGAACCTTTTGCTGAGATGTACCGCGAAAGTGAAAAACAGCAATGCCTATGTGACTTAGAAGATGCCATGGAGATTTTCACAAAAGAGCGGATCGGGAATTTAGTTCCTGAGGTTCAGACTAATATTGGTCTAGGTTTGAGCAACGCTAAAAAGCATGAAGATGTTCTGGCTATTCCTGGGCGTGTTATAAAAAATGGAGAAGATATTTTTACGGGAGCACGACCGCAATTTGGCGGTTCTCGTCATGTGGCCAATATTGTGTTGACGGTCATGCAGCACGAGCCTGATAAGCGGGCAGTGATGAATATAAAATATACCGATGCCTTATTGGGAATCTGCAAGAAGCTGAAGTTTAAAATTGCTTCTTTTGATCGTTCTAAAGAACCGAAGAAAGTTCGGGTTCGCGAAGGTTCTTCACTGGAATGGGGAACCGAAAAGGCAATAACGAGTTTTGGCTCTGTCCCGGATATAATTTATGATTTGGGAGGGATAAGAAAGGAAGAGATGATTCGAGTTATCGCCGAAGATATGGAATCTTTAGTGAAAAAGATTCTCGATATCCATAGGCTCTATAAAAAAGAAGGGTAAGATTTATAACAACGTTTTGTCTACCAGAATTTCCGCGCCTGTTTTTAAATTTGTAATCCACTCCTGAAAAGACTGGCGGCTTTTTTCTATCTTAATTTTATTTATGATTTGCTTGGCCTGATCACTATCCGGCGCACCGGATTTTTCTATGTCTGCTAACTTATAGAGATAAAAGCGGTCGCGGACTTTAGCAGAGCCAAATTCTCCTCTTTTCATAGCAAAGGCTTTTTGTTTAATTTCCTCTATGTTGCCGATACCTGGGATGGACTCTGCTTTGCTGAAGAAGGGCGTGTTGCGAATGCTGATGTCGTATCCTTTAACTACTTTTTCCAGATCCTTATCTCTAGTTAAGTTTTCTTTTAATTCTTCAAATTTTTTCGAAGTAGCGGCTTCATTATTACTTTCTGTTAAAGCCTCTTTCACTTTTTCCTCAACTTCACTCAGCTCAGGAATATATTTGGGCTTTTCTTCAGAAACTTTTAGTACAAAAGATACTTCAGGAGTAATAATGGGTTCGCTAACCTTATTCTTTTCTAAGCTAAAAGCGGCATTGAAAAATTCAGGTTGGTTACCGATTTCAAGGAGTATATGGTTTTCTCTGGAAAAGAAATCTGTTTCTGCCGTTTGTAGTTGATGGCTTTCTGCGGCTTTAGTTAGGTTTTTATCTTGTTGGGTGGCCTGATGTATGCGTTTTATAATTCTTTTTACACGTTGCCGGGCTTTAATTTCTTTTAAGGCTTGAATGATTTCATCTTTAACCTCAGAAAGCGGTTTAATTCGTTTCTTCGTCATGCTTTCCAATTTGATAATGTGGTAACCAAAAGGGCTAAGGACAGGTTTGCTGGTTTCACCTGGTTTTAATTTGTCGAGAGCTTTTTCAAATGCTGAGACCATAGTTCCTTCGGGGAACTCGCCCAGACTACCGCCATTTGCTCCTGAGGTGGGATCGTCGGAATGTTTTTTGGCCACCTCGCTAAAATCGGCACCTTTATTCAGTCTTTCTAAAAGCTCGTTCGATTTTAGTTTGGCTTTTTCATCAGCTTGCTTTTGTTTTTCTTTTTCCGTTATATCGCCTTCAATGTCCGAAGGTTTTAAACTAGTGAGGATGTGGCTGGCTTTATATTTCCTCTTAACATTGAAGTTGGCAATTTTTGTTTGATAATAGTCTTCGATATCTTCTTCTCTTGGTTCAATTTGTGATTGATATTTTTTAGGCTCAACCTTTACATATTGCACGCGAATTTGCGAAGGAATTTCGAATTTGGATTTGTTAGCTTGAAAATAATCTTTGAGAGCTTGGTCTGAGATCGTTGTTTTAGATGTGAAATTGTCATTTGTGAATCTCACATACTCAAGTTTTACCTTGTCTTCCTGATTGTGAAACTCTTTCAAGACCTCTGAATTTGAGGCTTTGGCGTGAGTTCGAAATATTTTTTCCAGCTTGTCGAGCAAAAGAGTTTCGCGTTGGGTTTCTTCAAATTCTCCCGGTGTTAACCTTTGGCTCTTGATATAATTTCGATAGGCTGGTTCACTGAAATTTTTGTTGCTTTGAAATGCTGGTATTTTTTTAATATAAGAGATGACTTCTTCGTTGCTGACCTGGATATTCTGCTTGCCTGCTTCAAGGAGAAGAATTCTTTTCTGGATCAAGGCCTCCAAAGCCTGGTTTTTTAAATCCAGTTTTTTAATCATGTCATTGGAAAACTGGTTTTTGAATTGCTGTCGGTAAAAGTCTATAAGATTGTTAAATGTACGTTCGTACTCCCCTTGTAGGATTTTTTCTCCATTCACCGAAGCGATGACCCCACCGCCAGAACCGGAAGACCCTCCCATTCCCCATGAATAAAATATGGTGCCAATAAAAGCAAAAATAATTAACCAGAGGATGGCTTTAATCATCCATGAATCAGCGTGTTCGCGAATTATACTTAGCATTAAACCTTCCAGGACGTGTTCATTTATAAAGCCCTCTATCTTATAAAAGGCCAAGGAGAATCGCAAGCCAATAGTACGGGTTTATAATTACAAATGAATATTCCTTGCGCTAAGGGTTGAGCAACTAGGGTTTGTCAAAGGGGAGGGGCTTTTATCTTGCAATTCGCACGACCCCTTGTTATAAAGAAAGTTGTGGAAAAACAATTAGTTAGATAAGTTAGTTGGAAACTTAAAGAGGCGAGTTGGAGTGTTAAATTTTTTCTGGGATTTGTTCTCGAACGATTTAGCGATTGATTTAGGAACAGCTAATACTTTGGTGAATGTCAAAGGGCAGGGAATTGTTTTACGAGAACCTTCTGTCGTAGCTATCAATAGTACTACAAAGGAGCTGCAGGCAGTAGGGGAGGAGGCTAAGCAAATGCTTGGAAGAGCCCCGGGCAGTATTATTGCTATTCGCCCTATGAAGGATGGTGTCATTGCGCATTTTGAAGTTACCGAAAAAATGATCAGCAGTTTCATCCAAAAAGTTCACAATAACAGAAAAACTCTGGTTCGACCTAGAGTGCTCATCGCAGTTCCATCAGGAATTACTCAGGTAGAAAAACGGGCAGTTCGAGATTCTGCGGAATCTGCCGGCGCACGGGAAGTTTTTCTGATCGAAGAACCGATGGCCGCTGCAATCGGAGTGGACCTCCCCGTACAGGAGCCCACCGGAAATATGATTATTGATGTTGGTGGTGGAACAACGGAAGTCGCCATTATTTCCATGTCTGGAATTGTTTTCAGCAGGTCGGTAAGAATTGCCGGGGATGAAATGGACGAAGCCATCGTAAATTATATAAAGAAAAAATATAATCTTTTGATTGGTGAACGAACTGCTGAAGATGTAAAAATTCAAATTGGTTCTGCTTACCCATTAAAGAAACGTATGACAATGGAAGTCAAGGGTAGAGACTTGGTTGCGGGTATCCCTAAAACACTGATTATTTCGGACGAGGAAATTCGGGAAGCACTAACCGAAACTTTTGGAAGGATTGTAGAAGCTGTGAAAATTGCCTTGGAACGCACACCGCCGGAGTTGGCCGCTGATATTGTAGACAAAGGCGTGGTGGTTGCTGGAGGGGGATCTCTAATAAAAGGACTAGATATTTTACTTAAAGAAGCCACAGGTCTACCGATAACTTTAGCGGCTGATCCTCTTTCAGCCGTAGCTTTAGGTGCTGGCAAGGTTTTAGCTGAACCCAAGTTGTTGAGAAAGGTTACCATCTAGCAGTGCCCAACAAGGGACCCAAAGGTAGAAAAAATATTATCCTGGTTTTTTCCATTTTGCTATTTTCCTTGGCATTGATGAGTTTAAGTGCCAAACAGGAAAAGGGAATTTCCTTCCTCGATTCATTCGCGGGTCTCATTCTTTCCCCATTTCAAAACCTATTTACACAATCCGTTCAATCTGTTTCATATGGAATCAATTATTATTTTGATCTTGTTGATGTGTCCAGAGAAAACGAGCAACTTAAAGTTGAGGTAGAGCAGCTCGTCAATGAAAAAAATGATCTGATTGAGCAAATTTCGCGTCAGAAACGCCTTGCTGGTTTAATGGCCTATCAAGAAGATCGGAAGAAAGAGTCGTTGGTTGCCAGTGTAATCGGTAGAGCCGCTACACAATGGTCAAAGGTTGTATTTATTGACAAAGGAACCCAACACGGCGTTCGAACCCATTCTGCAGTGGTGACGAACTCAGGAGTCATTGGCCAAATCATTCATGCAGGACCCACTACATCAAAAGTTTTGTTGACGATAGATTCACGCAGTGCTGTTGACTCTCTTTTCCAAGGCAGCCGCTTATCGGGCGTGGTTGTTGGCACAGGCGAAAAACAATGCAAAATAAAATTTGTTCCAAACACCGCTGAGATTAAAGTTGGCGACCGAGTTCTGTCTTCAGGCTTGGGTGGAGTGTTCCCCAAAGGACTTGTCATTGGAACGGTTTCTCAAATTGTCAGAAAAAAACAGGGGCTATTTCAAGAAATCACGCTCACTCCCAGTTCAGATTTGTCTAATTTGGAAGAAGTCCTTGTTTTTCTTTCTTAATACATAACATGTATTACTTTGCGCAAATTCTAATCGTTGTCATTTTGTTTTCTATTCAAACCACTTGGCTTGAAATGTTCTCAGTTGGTGGAGTAATTCCAGACCTTGCTCTAATCTGGGTGGTCTATTGCTGTGTCCATTGCTCAAGAGCTATGGGTATTGGATCGGGGATTGTGATGGGCATATTGCAGGATAGTCTTTCTGGTGGATTATTGGGTGTGAACACTTTGTCGAAAAGTTTTATTGGTTTCTTTTTTGCAACTCTAAAAGATAAATTTTACGTTGAAGGCGTAATTCCCATCGCTTTTTTTCTGATTTTATCTTCTCTGTTTGATGG
>CALJGH010000130.1 GCA_938073925.1 uncultured Nitrospinaceae bacterium | reverse complement strand
GGTAATAATGCGTCCTTGACCGCAAACATTAAAGTGCCTTCGTTGCGCGTTGTTGTCACTTTTATTGAGTTTCCCATTAAGTCCTCTTTGCTAAAAATAGTTGATTCTAATTAGGGGCCTGATAGCCGAATTTTAATTTCGCTTCTTCCAGAATTTTTCGTGTCGATTCTGCTGCTTTCAGTTGGTTCTGCTGTCCAAACAATTCCACAGCTTTGGATAGATTCAAAATCACCATCTGCTTGAAGGGAGGTCCGTCTTTATAATTGTAATAAGCCCAACCGAGATTGCCATGCGCCTGAGCATCATTTTGTTGTCTGTGAACGACTATATTGAGTTGACCAATCGCATCTTTCCAGCGCTCCTGTATATTATAAACATTCCCCAACGTGAGGCGAATATCTAAGTTAGTCGGTGCCAGCTCAACCGCTTTTTCAAGGGATTTTGCAGCTTTATCCAGTTGCCGCAGGTTTTTATAGGCTATCCCCAGATTATAATGCGCCACAGGTGCCAGTGGATTTTGATCTATCGATTTTTGGTAAGCCTTGGCCGCTTCCTCAAATTTTTCTTCAGCGCTGAGCCTGTTTCCATCCAGAAACCATTGCTCGGCATCCAACGACCAAACGTTCGATGTCAGAACTGCAAATAGAAATACCACCAGTAAAGCCACAACTCGCATACTCAAATTCTCCCAATGATATAAACATGATATTATCACAAATCTCAATCTAGAAGGGCAATGATAATTGTTTCGATTTTACGGGTATTGGACAGCATCACGCTGGCAGGTACTGACTATTGACTGCTTGCCGCGTAATAGCGGTTGGAGTTTTGTTGGACAGTAAGGGGGTAATCGAGTGCTTTAGAAAGCGTTTCTGAATTCATCATGGCTTCTTTCCTACCTTGTTTGAAAATTTTTCCATTTTTCAGGTAGAGGACATGGGTGAAACAGGGCATGATCTCTTCAATTCGGTGCGTGACATAGATCATCCGTGTTCGTTTGCGTGACAACTTTTCCAGGGCTTCTAGGAAGTTTTCGCGAGTGGGGATATCCAATCCAGCGCAAGGTTCATCAAGGATCATCAAGCGGGTGCGGTGAACCATGGCGCGGGCCAAAAGAACTCGTCTTGCCTCTCCATAAGACATATTGCGATAGGGGGTCTGCCCTAAATATCCGATGCCGAGGTAATCCATAGAATTGAAGACTGCCTCTTTTTGTTTTGCAGTAACCTCTTCATGCAGACCGATGGAAGAAAAATGCCCAGAAGCCACCACTTCCCATCCGAGCGCAGGGCGATCATAACTCGTTTGGTATTCGGCTGAGACATAACCTATCTTTCCCCTCACTTCGGAAAGAGGCATACGCTCCTTGTTACCAAACCATTGTACTACGCCTCCGTATACCGGGATGTGCTCGCCAAAAATTAGCTTCATAAGAGTGGTCTTACCCGAACCATTATTTCCGATAATCGCCCAGTTTTCCTTTTCTCCCATAGACCAAGTTAAGGATTTTAAAATCTTCCCTCCCCCCACATAAACATCTGCATTTCTTATTTTAACGAGAAAGCTCAAACTTAATCTCCATTACTGAATAGCTGTTTTAATTTCATCTTTTTCGGAGGAGAATAGCTCAGCGTTACCAATATACTCAACGACCGGTTCCTGATCGTAATATTGGATGACATTTAGGGCGGCGTAGTCTTGATGAATGCGGAAAATTTTATCAATTGGGATGCCAAGCAAATGCCCGAGGATGACGCGGTTGACACCACCATGACATACCATGGCTATGTTGTCATTTGGGTGACGGGATACAATTTCCTCGAATTTAGGAATCACCCGGGCTTGGAGCTGTGAATAGGTTTCGCCACCATCGGCCTGGAAGGTTGCAACACTTTCCATTCGCTCTTTGATTTGGCCTGGGTAAGTACGTTCTACTTCTGCGACACTCATCCCCTCCCACGTCCCAAAAGAAAGTTCCCGCAATTCAAAATAAGATACAGGTTCCAACCCGTGTTGTTGTCCGATAAATTGAGCGCTGTTGCGAGTTCGTTGCAAATCGCTAGAGTAAATGGCGTTGAAGGTTTCTTGCTTTAAAATATCAGCCCAATGCTGGAACTGTTTCTGACCTCTCTTTGAGAGCCCCACATCATAGTGACCGTTGAAGCAAACTTCTTTTGAATTTGTAGTTTCACCGTGGCGAAAAAGTAAAATGCGGCAAGTGGGCTTACCCTTCATGGCTTAAATAGATTGAAGTGTTAAAAAAAGGCAAAAAAAAATGACAAGCCCTAAGAGCTTGTCATTTTTAATTTGTTTCGAATCAGGCTTTAGTGACCAGCTCAACCACCAGAACCACTACTCCATAGATAAAAGAAGTCGAGTCCTTGTACTTTCATCAGCCCTACATTAATCAAAAAGTAATAACCGGCCATACATACAATAGCAATTATGAACCAGATAATTGATTTTCCTGTGACAAACTTTTTCTGTTCCTCTGCGGTCAAATCATTCATATTTCGTTAAACTCCCCCTTAGATTGTATTAAGACTCTATCAA
The DNA here is from genome assembly GCA_938073925.1 of uncultured Nitrospinaceae bacterium. GTDB lineage: Bacteria > Nitrospinota > Nitrospinia > Nitrospinales > VA-1 > UBA8687. The sequence goes on along the minus strand of CALJGH010000130.1, from coordinate 6,306 downwards.
ATAAATTAGCGCCACACGGATGCAAACCAATAAAAGAACCAAAGACAAAACACTACGGTTCCGATATAAATCAGGGGTCCAGCCTTTTCCTTAATTTTTTCTAAGTCCATTGTTCGCTCCGGATAAATTTAATACCAGTTTAATCTTGACAGCTTTAAAAAGTGAATGATAGGGTATATCTCTTTTTTAACAAAGAACTATTTTTACCCTAGAGGATTTTTTATGGCCAGCAAAGACGGAAAAATTTTTGATACCATCGTTTACATCGGCCTTGGCGTTAATGCCTTGACCGCCTTATACCTCCTTCTTATGTACTTCGAAGTCATATAATTCCGCGAAATTTATCAGGAAATTTGAGGGGTGTCAAGAGTAAAACCCCTTAAATTAAAGAATTTCCCGCCTTTCAACTATCCAGCCATCCCAAAACAACAATTGTGTTCCTAGTTAGTCAGGATTTTAACGGGTAAACAAAGTAAAGCATGATATAAGTCGCCGTACTGGTTATCAGAATCATAGCAAAAATAACCATAGTCACCCGGCCCAGCACTCTATGCCGCTTTGCCCCATCGGGCAATAGCTTTTCAATCAACTTTTCCAGACTGGCCACCAGAGCCACCGTTGCGAAAATCAGGGCATAAGCTATACTCGCTCCCATAGGATTTCCCCGGGTTGCTAATAGTAAAACCTGAACAATAGCCCAGCACCCAAAGATCGTCAGCATTACGATTTTGAATTTTCTGGGGCTTATCTTTAGTTCTCCCTCCTTAAGGAGGTACTCCCCATCCACCCTTTTGCTGGCTCTGAACCCTTGTGATAGCATATAAAAGGCAAAGATCAGACCTAGCACCACCAGAATAAGATGAGTCGTTAATACGGGAATAAACACATTTTCGTAGACATCATCCGGACCGCCAAACCCTTCTCTGCCTTCAAAGGATAAAACACCCAGAGAACGAGCATAATAATATCCTACGAAATAGACAATCATCGACACCATGGAGACCAAAATCAGCTTATGGTGGCGTGTGCCTTGAGCTTTTTTGGCCATTCCCCATGCAATCAGGAACAGGACTGTGAAGACAACAGCCAAAATATAACTGACATCGGCCCCTATTGTACCTGAAGGGGCTAAAAAGCCAGGTTCAGCGAGAAGTGTTTTCATAGAGAATCCATTTGGACTGGATGGGAAAAATCTATCGGGCAGGCTTGATCAACAATTTGGGCTTTCAGATTTGCCCTTCTTTACCCAAAAGCCAAGTGCCCCCATAGAACTCGAATGCGCCCAGAAGCGACCACATCAAAAGCGGCTCCATAGTCATCTGGGTAAAAAACAGGAAGACCACCAGGGAAATAGTAGCCAGACCCACAAGTTGCAGGGTACGACCTAAAAAGTAGCGAATATTTCCCATCGATTAAATCCTAACTCTTCAATGCAGTTTTTATCTGTTTATTGGCATCAATAAGGTTATCCAAATTAGCCCTGCCAATATTTTGTATCGTATTGCGCACATCGGCAAGAACGACGTTTCCTGCCATTGTGAAGGCACTTATTGAATGAGGGACATCATCTTCTTTATTACCCGCAAGAATGCTTTCATGTCGTTTAGCGACCACTTTATCATCAAACAGGTCATCCAAAGCAAGCTTGTAAAGAAGCTTTACATAGTCGCGTTTTTTTTCTGTATTCTTTTTGGAATCCCAAACTATGTTTTCCATTTCAATGGATTCAGGTTTAGGCTTGCCCTTGGAAAGAATTTTTTTGATCTGTGTAAAATAAGCCTGCATCTCTTTGGGCCCCTTAATTTCATCTTCAGGGATTTTTGAACTTATTTCATATTCGATCGCTCCATCATTAAGTGAAGGTCGACTAACCTCATAAGTAACGTTGTTATGGTTGAAACGACGTCCTTTTTTGGTCGTATATTTTGACTGCATCTCCTCCACCAGCGAGTTAAGACCTTCTGCAGCAAATTGATTAAACAGTAGTCCCTTCATAGTAGGCATTCTTATCTTCTCCAAATCTTCATGTTTTAGTTGCTGATTACCTTCCTTTTGCAAAAGAAACGCGAAAGGGAAGCCTTATATCTATCAAAAAATACGGGTGTATGGAAGGAGGAACTTAAAACGAAGTCGCAGATTCTGCAGCAGGAGCAATATCAACCGATGCCGTTGACACGTCGCCCGCTGATTTTAAAAAGCTGTTGGTGCCGTTATTCTGGTAAACATAGCGAATTGTTACGCACCCTACTTCCTTATTATCACAATAAAAATTTAAGAACTGAAACTTGGCAAACTTGTTATTTGCGGTACGTGCCGCGTAGATATTTTTTTTGGGCTTGAGTTTGTGCGTAAAATAATTGTAGTTGTACGGTTTCAACAATACTGAATTTTCTGTGTCTGTACGGGTGTTGACATCGACAACATAATTTTCCGTTGGCACTTCCGTTACTGTATCAAAACCTATTGGGCCCAAATCTATCAATCCTGCTTGTCCCATCTTGCCGGATGCACCCCCATTCGATATAACCTTACTTCGTCGAAATGCAAGATCCCACTCCAGAGAGGATGGGTCATGAATTTTTACAGGCTCACCACTTGAAAAGTCGAAATACACATATTCTTTTTCAGACGAGGCGTTCACCGTGGCCACCTTGGTATTTAACAAATTTGCGAGTTGCACCGGGGGTGTAATTGCTGGTTTTTTCTTTTCTTTTTTTGCCATTCTCCCCTCACCTGGAATATCTACACTGGGAGAATCAAGGAAGCTTTGCAACCCCACCAGCTTCTGAGGCAACCAAAATGCGGCTATCAGAACAAGGGAAACACATAAGTTGATTATAAAAAGTTTACGCCAAAGTTTGCGCTTCTTATCCGTCTCAGATTCAAGCGGTTTATCAAAAGATGAATTCATAAGGTAATATTATAAAATAATTTATCAGTCTCTGTTCGGAAATTCTTTCAAAACATATTTCATAGCGGCTCGGGTAAAGGCTTCTTTATTCAACCAACCCCCTTTATTGCTATTAAAATTTTGCAGACCTGATTTTTGGCTCCCCACAAACCGGGCTCCCCAGATAATCTCCTGAGTCTTGGGGTTTACTAAAAATGCCGTAAACTCGAGTCCGCTGGCAACGCTTTTCTGAATTTTGCCACGCCGATCCCGATACTGATTGGAGTATTTTGTAACCGCCCCAACCATAACAGCATCCACCGCATCTGCCGAAACCAACGTCAACTCACTATTAGGCTTATCCTGTTTTTGAGATATGTTCTCCCCAGGAGTCTTGATTATTTTAAAACGTGCATCCTCCATCATCTGTGGAGGAATAATATTAGAATATTTTTTATTCGTCTTCAGCTCCTGATAAGCCTGTCGGGAAACTACCTCTCCTGCAGATTTATCTTCAAATGGAGCAAAGGTCTTGTTTTCAAAACCCATAACACCGATTCTCTGAAGTCTTTTAAAAAGTTCCCGATTAAATATTTTACTTTGAACTTGATTCTCTGGCTCAATATTCAACAATTGATTATAAGTATCTCGCTTGATATAAGCGGGCAATGGATGTGGCTCGTTGATGCCATCGGTCATATGTGGGTTGAGATCATAATAGACAGGGGGAGCTTCATCCTGAAGACGAGTCAAATCCAAGGGACGATTCATCCCCAAGGGGCTTTGAGCCTGCCCCTCATCCAATGCGCTTCCCAAAGGAACCGCAGAAGCTTGCGACAACATCGGTCCACAAAAAATCGATAGCGCAAGAACCCCAATACTAAATCGAGAAACGTTTAACAAAAGTAGTGCTCCAAAAAAATGGGACAAATCTCTCACTTATAATTATATAGTAACCCATCTTTGAATAAAATAGATATTCTCGAATAAAAACAATAAGCTAACTATTCTTCTACCTTAAGATATTAGTACTTAAATGACATCAAACCTGAATCGCGCCCTAGAATGGACTTCACCACAATCCCAGCCTCTGCTGCTGGGAGCCCTTTGTTTTCTCGCACTGGCCCTTTTTTCAGTGGCGGTCTGGCCCAAATTGAAACTTCTACGGAGTGCCCGATCCGCTGAAAGATGCGATCGAGTTTTTGAAAGAATAGCTCTAACTCTGAAAGTTGCCTTCGGCCAAAGCAAGTTGATGCAGGAAAAGGGAGCCGGGTGGATGCACGCCTTGATATTCTGGGGATTCCTGGTTCTGCTTTTCCGTGCAGCCGAATTCTTTATTATCGGTTTTTTTCCAGAAACAGATTTTTCTTTTCCGGCAAGCAATGTAGTTTTTGTGGCCTACGCATGGATCAAAGACGCCGCGGTGCTTCTCGTCGGACTAGCGGTTTGTTTCGCTCTTTACCGTAGGTTGGTGCTGAAACCGCAACGCCTGACGTTATCTGGAGAAGGCTTGCTCATTCTGCTATTGATACTTGCGATCATGGTCAGCGATATATTGTTTGACTCAGCTTTTCTGGCACTTCACCCGGAAGGTCATTCCGGTCCGATAGGAATGATTTTAGCCCCTGCCTTAGGGATGCTTGGAGAAAATATTCTGGGCAATCTTCACAGTCTGGCTTATTGGCTACATACATCGTCGATCCTGTTTTTTTTAATCCTTCTGCCACGCAGCAAGCATTTCCATATACTGACCTCGATCCCAAACGTATTTTTTTCCAACCTTGGCAATAATTTAAGCCGCATTGATTTTGACGAGGAAGAATCGTTCGGCGTGATAAACAGCAAGGACTTTAACTGGAAACAAATGCTCGACCTTCACACCTGCACGCAATGCGGCCGTTGTGATCGTGCCTGCCCGGCATGGGCAACCGACAAACCGCTATCGCCCCAACAATTGACCGTTGATCTGCGAGATCAGCTTAACGGCCCTCCCGATTCCGATATTCCACTTCTCGGGGGGATCATCGAAGACGAAACTATTTGGTCCTGCACCACCTGCGGAGCCTGTGAAGCTGCCTGCCCCGTGATGATCGATTATGTGGATAAGGTTATCGACCTCAGACGCGGACTGGTATTGACAGAAGACCGCTATCCGAAAGAATTTACGGCCGCCTTCAAATCACTGGAGACACAGTCTAATCCCTGGGGCTTTCCAAAAACTTCGCGATCCGATTGGGCTAAAGAGTTGGGCATTCCTATCTGGGACAAAACCAAACCCACCGAATATCTTTATTTTGTTGGCTGTAATGGTTCATTCGATTCGCGCGGTAAAAAAATTTCCGAGGCAGTGGTACAAACTTTAAAAGAGGCTGGAGTGGAATTTTCCATTCTGGGAAATGATGAAGGTTGTACCGGCGACCCTGCACGCCGCGCTGGCAACGAATATCTATTCGATATGCTGGCGAGTGCAAACGCAGAAACCTTCAAAGAGCAAGGTGTACGAAAAGTGGTGACTCATTGTCCGCATTGCCTCAACTCATTAAAAAACGACTATCCAGAATTCGGGGCCACACTGGAAGTGATTCACCACTCTGAGCTTTTACAAAAACTAATAGAAGAAGGAAAGATTATTCCACAACAAAAAGCAGAAGAAAATATTGTGTTCCACGACTCCTGTTACCTAGGCCGACATAACGAAATTTATGATGCACCACGAGAAGTTTTAAACGCTTCCACCAAATCGAGCTCAATAAAAGAAGTCGAACAAAGCCGAGAAACCGGTACCTGTTGCGGCGCTGGCGGTGCCCGCTTTTTACTGGAAGAAAATACAGGAACACGTATGAGCCATCACCGCCTCGACGAACTGATGGTCAACGAACCCGACACCATTGCCGTCTCATGCCCCTTCTGCGTTCTCATGTTAGAAGACGCAGTAAAAGCTAAAAACTTAAACGTGCAGGTCAAAGATATCGGCGAAATGTTGGTGAAGAAAAACTAATCAAACAACATTCTGCAAACGTTTGAGGGTTTCTTCTTTTCCGAGGAGCAGGATAACATCGTAGATTCCCGGACTCACTGTCGTTCCTGTCAAAGCAACGCGAACGGGTTGTGCCAGCTTGCCTAGCTTCATGCCTTGCTCCTCAACTATCTTTTTGAATAACGTTTCAATATTCTCTGCGGAAAAATCGTCGAGCGTGGAAAATCCGGCAATCACTTTTTCAAGTAACGGTCGTGCATCTTCCGTTAGAAATTTGTTGCGGGCTTTTTCATCGAATTCTACTTCCTTCTTGAAAAAGAAAGCCGACTTCTCTGCCATTTCAACCAGCGTCTTTGCTCTCTGGTTTAAACAAGGAATCACTTTCGCAATTTCCTGCGGACTCAGGCCATGATCCCCTGGTAAAATTGCTGTCTTAACC
>CALJGH010000129.1 GCA_938073925.1 uncultured Nitrospinaceae bacterium | reverse complement strand
TTTCTTGTGTTTTCAGATTGGGAGCTATCTTTTCTAAATCTGTCGCGTAAGACAGGTTATCGGCGAATATGAGTGATCCTTCTCGGGTCAATGCTTGGATGATTTTTTCAACTTTTGTCACAACTTGTTCCTTTTAAATTTAGTCTTGCTGGGTGATTTCTCTCGAATGAGGATTATAGTTAGCTGCATTCCAGTCTGTCAACCAATGTGGAGTTTCTTTGCAAATTAGCTTAAAAACAGGACTTTTCATTAATGGGGCAATGATTGACAGCGGCCTCAGAGAACTTTATAATTCAGTCTAATCAAAACAACTCATTAAGCTGGAAATACTTAGTTAGCGGTGAGGTCATTTTTTGGTCTCGGGTAGCTCTTTGTTTGCGGCATAAAATAGAAGTATAAAATTTTTTAAGAGGCAGGATATGAGCGAAGGTAGAAAATTTGAAAAACTCGGTTATGAGAGTTTAGAGAAGAACAATATTCAAGAAGCGGAGTCCAATTTCCTCGAAGCTTTGAAAGAAATGGAAAAAGAGGGTGATGATACCGGTCAGGCTTATGTGTTGGGTAACTTGGGTAATATTTGTTTTCAGAGCAAACAATTTGAGAAAGCTGAAGACTTTTATTCTCGTTCTCTGACCTTTATGGAAAAGCTAAAGGATGCCAAGGGCATTGAAAGCTCATTGGGTAATCTTGGCAGTGTTTATTTTTATCAAGGCAGTTTTGACAAGGCGGAAGAAAATTATCAAAAAGCCATGCAGATAATGATTGAGGCTAATGATCCCTTGGGGCAGGGGATCTACAGCGAGTACCTTGGCAATATCTTTTTGAAAAAAGAAGAAGCGGAAAAGGCCATCGAGTATTACCAGAAGGCAAAAGAGTTTATGTCTACCGCTAAACAGGATGAAAGAAAAATCAAACAACTGGATGAACGCGTTGAGACGATTAAAAAATCCCCTCTCTATTTAAAGAAAAATGAAGACGGGCTACTTGCTGATGTGGATAACCTCATCTCTACCGGACAGAAGACCAAAGCCATTACCAAATTACAGGAACTGGAAGAAATATATTTCCAGTGGAAGCGCATGGACAAGGTAGTTGAAACCATCCAGAAAACCACGACTCTTCTGGAAGAGATCGAAGACAAGGCCTCAGCGGGTGTTTGTTATGCCAATTTAGCGGGTATCTATTTGCAGATGGCATCTGAAGGACAAGCGGAAAAAGTAGATGAAGCCGAAACCTATTTTAAAAAAGCACTGGAGGCGATAGGCGATTCTGATAAACGCCGAAACTCTTACCTTTTGGGTAGTCTGGGAAATATTTATCTCAATAAAAATCAACTCGAATTGGCGTGGGAGAATTTCGAAAAATCTCTCAAAACTATGCAGGAACTTGGCGATGCGCTGGGCGAGGCACGCGGTTATGCCAACCTGGGTAATGTTCGTGGTTTGCAGAAAAATTGGGATGCGGCTGAGGAGCAGTATCTACGGTCTTTGGAATTGATGGAGAAGAATGAAAACCGTCCGGGTATTGCCCAACAATGCGAATCGTTGGGGGATGTGTATCTTAAAAAAGAAGATTTCGACAAGGCTGAAGATAATTTCATGCGTGCCAGTGATCTTTATGAGGAGATGAAAGAACAGACAAGTGTTCAGGAAGTACAGAGCAAACTGATGTTCATTTTCTCGCAGCCGAAATACCTAGAAAAACGGAAACAAGATCTTCGAGAAGGATTAAAAAAGCCGGAAGCTGAAAAAGACCCGAAGCTCAAGCTGATGTTGTTGAACGATTTGGGAAATGTCTTGTTCATGTCCAATGATTGGGAAGAGGCTGCCAGCGTGGCGAAAGAGACGATTGCTCTTCATGAAAAGTCAGGGGATAAGCAAGCACTCGGTGGAGCCTACGGCAACCTGGGAAGTATTTTGATGGAAACGGAAGATTTTAAGGGGGCTGAAGAAAATTATTCTAAATCGATCAAGATCAAAGAAGAGTCGAGTGACAAGAGTGGTCTTAAAGATTTATATGGGGGTTATCTGAATATTTTGATTTTGGCAGGGAAGATTGAGAAGGCTGAAAAACTGGTGGGCAAATCCTTGAAGATCAATACAGATGCCAACAATATTAATGGCCTTGTTGCGGATTATCGAAATCTTGGCAATATTAGTTTGCAGAAAAAAGACTGGGCGGGGGCAGAGAAAAATTATCTGCAAGCGTTGGAATTGAACACCAAGGCGGATAATAAACCCGAAATGGCAGAAGATAATCGAAACCAGTACAACCTTTATTTGCAAAAGGAAGATTGGAAAAATGCAGAGAAATATGCGCTGAAATCTTTTGCCCTTGCTGAGGAGATTAAAGATAACCGCAATACTTTGTCAGACAGCCGTGTGTTGACGAAAATATATGTTGAGAAGAAGGAAAGAGCCAATCAGGACAAGTTTTATCATAAGTCTCTCGAAACATCTGAAAAGATCAAAGACCCAAGGGAGATTTGCGCGGATCTTAGAGGACTTGGAAAGTTTAATATGGAAAGAGGGTACCGAGAAAAAGCTAGCGAGAATTTTCAGAGATCGTTTGAAATTTCGAGCAAGCTGAATGACAAAAAAGAATTTGCTGAAGATCATCGAAATCTCGCTAACCTAGCATTCAGCAATGGAAAAAGAAAAGAAGCCGAAGAGTTATATTTAAAGGCTCTGAAACTCACCCAAGAGGTGAATGACCCGAAAGGTGCAGGTCAAGACTTGACGTATTTGGGTAATCTCAAGTTTAAAGATGCAAAATATGATGAGGCTGAAAACTATTTTTCGCAGGCGGCGGTATGTTTCAAGGAAACCAACAGTTGGTCGAGTTTAATTCAGTTCAATATGACCGTGGCTAGAATGCAAATACTTGTTGGAAGGTTTGATGAATTTGACAGGTATTTGAAAGATGCCAGAGAAATTGCCCGCGACCTGGGAGACCCGAAACCGATCATGGAAGCGATTCGCGCTATGGAAAAACTGAAGGATGAGATTGATAAGAAGTAATCTTGCTTATTATAGCGGGCCTCTCTAGAGAGTTTAAAAAATCTGGTGTTGTTAAGGTAAAAGGTATAAAGTAAGGACTGTATCCTAAATTTTTTGAAGCGTAACTCCCAAAAAATAAAGGCCTTTTGTCTTGACATAGGCCTTTAAAAGGGGATAAGTTGTCTTAATAAAAGGTTATGTATGAAGGGGCGATTTATGCCCTGTTAAAAAGATAAACATTTATTTAGATTTGATCTGATTTTATGAAAGTTAGTTATAGTGCCCAGTTGATGGAAGAGTCGGTATTCCGGCATTTAAACCATTTGGAACGATCAGGTTATCGTTCTGATTATGATGAATTCCATTCTCTTGCCGATCCAATATACGAGCTCCCTGAAGATGATCGAGAGATTGCCTTCGAGAAAGTAAACCGCTTATTCTTTATGGAAAAATTGAAGCTGGGTGACCATGTGTTGCGAGCTTTGGAAGCGGTGGGTCTCATTCCGAAAAGAAAACGAACATCAAAAAAATCTGCTTTATTGAAGGAGAATCAGGCTCTGAAATCGGATGCAGATTTCGCGGTAGCGGATGCTGCTATTCTACCTGGTGAGTTTACTGAGGAAACTGAATCGGATGACGTGGAACAAGTTGATGAGGAAGCTGTAGCTGTTGTTGAAGAAGAGGCTCCTCCAGAGGATAGTGACGAAGTTTCCTATGATTTAGCGCGTGAATTTGAAGAGCGCATCAGAGAAGTTATTGTTAAAAGGGCGATCAACAAAGTAGACGAAGGTTCCAATGTGCTCAACAGAGTTTC
>CALJGH010000128.1 GCA_938073925.1 uncultured Nitrospinaceae bacterium | reverse complement strand
CTATTCCTTACAAATATATAAAATCGCTTCATCCCTTTGTCAACCCCTCCATCTAGCGAGATGGGGATAGGTCAAACTAGCTCTCAGAAACTTTTATTTTAAAGCATCTAGAAATAGCCCTATTTGAAGAAGCTATTATGCAATAGTTATTATTCTAGATTTTGATATTTTGCCATCGGTGAATCGCTGGGGGATTTTTTTGAAGTCTTTTTTTTGTTGGGTAAGAGGGCGCATCCAGTTGGTAACACGTGGGCTGGGGTGATACAAGGGGAACAGGGTAAAGCCGGGTGTGGTGATCGGTTGAGCAACATTTTCTTTGAGTTGATACCGGGTTTCTAAAATGAGGTTGAGTGCCTGCAGGCCTACGGAACCAAGTGTCACGACTACTTGCGGACCAATAAGGGTGAGAGTTTCTTTTAAAAATGAGGAGCAGTTTTTAATTTCACTTGTTTTGGGTTTTCGGTTATTTCCCTTTTCCAAGGGATTGCACAACGCGGCATTGGTGATAAACACCTCAGCTCGAGTCAGGCCAATATGCTTCAAAAGTGTTTCGAAATTGTCACCCGACTTGTCGCCATGTAATGGGATTCCGGTACGACCTGCACCAAAACGGCCGGGAGCTTCAGCTACGAAAACGAATTTTGCATTCAGATTGCCGTTGGCAGAACTTAATATTGCAGGTTGGTCAGCGAGGGCAGGGCAAAGGCGGCATCCCGCTGCTTGTTTTGCTAAGAGCTTAAATTTTTTACGCGTTTGTTCAGGAGCTATCGGTGCCATCGCCAGATTCTTCTTCATCTTCTTCTTCATCAACAACACGGCAGACGACGAGAAAGCCGATGATCAAAACAACACTGGCGACGAGTGTGAACAGGATGTCCATTAAAAGGGTTTGATGGTGGCGAGATAAATCATAAAGGCGCCTACGATGAAAATAGCGATATGAACCATCATCGCATATTTTTTTGGAAGAACAGCTTGTTTAATTTGTTTTCCATTTTGAACACCTAACGCAATCAGAATTGTCAGGAGCCCTATTTTCCAGTGAAGCCATTTCCCTTCCGAGAAGGCTCCGGTTTTGACGGCGAGAACGATACCGGATATCAAAGTGACACCGAGTATTGGGTAATAAATGAATTTGTGTATTCGAGACTGGGTTTTTTCGAGTCCTTTTGCTTCTTCAGCTGATTTCAGGCGCAGTCGGAAAACTACGGTGAGAGATTGTAGGAACAAGGTGCCGATGACAAGACACATTGAAATTATATGAAGAGTCAGAAAAAAATTTTTCATTTTTAGGTTTGTTTTTTATGGGTTTTCAGGTTCGAGAGTTTCAGCATCCGAAAACCAGTAAATCCGGCTGGATACAATTAATGCCATGCCTATTCCGCAATAAATAGCAGCGACAACTATATAACCGCCAAGGTATTCGTTAAAAGACCGAAGCAGTATTCCGAATCCCATCATCATTGGGATCAAAAAATAAAAAGGTTTGGAAAAAATGTGATACAGGCTTACAGGATCTTCCAGATTGTGAATGCGGGTTTTATTTCGGCGGGCTGTTTTACTCAGAACAAACCGTCCTTTAACCAGACCGATCAAGCCTGCTACAATTCCGGAGATGGTGATCGCTATTTCTGTGGCGTGTTGTTCCATTTCTGCGAGTTGGTACAGGCCAAATCCACGGACAACAAGAAAAAGGCCTATGATGCACCAGAGCCCTCCTGCGATTGTGATGAGACGTTTTTTAGTCAAGCTTAACTCCCAAGTAAGTTTAGAATAAGATGGCGTTAAAGGCCAAAAGGTTCATTTTTTGGAGCCAGGTCGCTCTATTTCAGCATCTCGCCCCGAACCAAACGAACGGACATACGGCCACTTTTACTTTTATATAAGGGACGAAATTCTTTGTTTTTAAAGTCAAACAAAGTGCCCTCTTGTCCAGATTCCCCTTTTAGCCATACCGTTGCCTGTCCGCCGGAAGGAAAAACCGGAAATAAGTGAGTCTCTTTTCCATATTTATCCTGATTGGATACTTCTTCACCGTAGATAGTTACGATTTCCTCGTGGCTAGGCATTCTCCAGTCCTGAAAACTACAGAACTTTAAACCATTAAAGTAATGAACCAGGTCTAATGCTTCATCCCATGTGAACCATTTTTCTTGTGTTTGCCAACCGTCTTCTTTCATCCACATCAACTGGGTTTTTGAATCGCTTATCGAGCCGTTCTGATTATCAATGAATCTTTCTTTTACAGACATAGTAGCCTAGGTGGTTTGAATGTTAGGAGAAACGTTGTCCAATGAAATTTTAGCCAACCTTTGATGCAAGCTTTTCAGGTCGAATTCTGGATGGCTTTTAAATTCTTTAAGAATATTATCAAATGAGTTTTTAAGAATAAAATTGGACCACGCAATCAAAGGTGTTGTGAATAAAATTCTTTTTACCTGACTTCGTGAAATTTTAACAGGAGCACTCGAGCTTAACAAGGCCGGGTTGTTATGAAGTGCGGCAACGGTTTTCATGGCCATCCACAAAGGCCAAATGCAAAACAGGCGCAAGGATAATTCGGTTCTAGGTATAGCGAGTATAAACTTTAGCGCATCATGCAAATGCCCGTTGGTTTTGAAAAGCAGTTTTTCCAGTATTTGTAGATTTTTCTCAACCGATTTCCCGGAATGGAACTCATCAACAGTAAGGCCATTTGCGGCCATTAAACTTTGCGGAATATAGGACCAGCCTCGTTCACGATCTGCCATTACGTCTTTTGATATATTGGTCATTTGCAATCCGAGTCCAAAAGACACCGCATTTTCTTTCATTATTCTTCGAGCCGATTCGGGGAGTGTGGTCATTTTCTGAAGGAAGAGATCGCACAACATTTCGCCTACAACTCCGGCTACGAAGTAACAATACTCTTCCAAGTCTTCTTCGTTTTCCAAGGGCGTGATTTCTCCAAACTGAAAACGGCCTTGAAAATGGGCCATTCCTTTTGCCATTTTTGAGACAGCAGGAATGATCTGATCCTGGTAATTACTTTTCAGTGAATCGAAAACATTGAATACGCGTTTGATGTTTCTTAGCAGGTCCAAATCGTTTGTGCTGCCATCAACGGTGGCGCAATCCTCTAACCATGAATCTATATGGTCGAAGCGGTATTCCCGGTTTTCTATCAAACGTGAAAACTCTAGGAGCAGTTTGATTTTAATTTTGGGGTCCAGTTCCGCTGCATCTTCAACGGTGTCAACGGTTCGGCAAAAAAGGTATGCGATTAATACGCTACGATGCCGTTCACCTTGCAAGGTCTTGATGTTCAGAGCAAAGGTTCTGCTGACTTTGGGAAGAGTTTGCTGGCAGTAAGTCCAATCGTCCATATTACATAAAGCTCGTTTTTGCACTTATAGGAGTTAGGGAAATAGCATGTTTGGGAAGCCTACCTGCTTGCGGGTCGGGCATTTATTGTTGAAAATTTTTCAAGAGGTGAGTGAAACCTGGCCTTCTGCTTCTTCGGCAATTTCCAGAATTTTTGTGTGCACTTCATTGATGACATTTTCAGGAGTGCTTGTGCCAGCCGTTATCCCCACATGTTGTTTGTTAGCGAACCAGTTCTTATCCAACTGGTCAAATGATTCGATGTGATGGGCTTCGATTCCTTTTTCGCCACAAACATGGACTAGCTTCTTTGTATTGGATGAGTTGTAACCTCCAATAACAATCATAAGGTCTACTTGATCTGCCAATTCATGCACCGCTACCTGCCGATCATGGGTAGGCTGACAGATGGTATTTACAAAAGACACCTCATCTACGTAATCAAGAGCACGAATTTTATCAACCAAGACTTCTACTTTATCTCTTTGCTGTGTGGTTTGGGTTACGATTCCCAATTTGCGATTTCCGGAATTTTCAATCTTCGGTAAATCTTCTTCGCTATTGATGACCAGATAGTCATCCAAATCGCCAACAATGCCTTTAACTTCCACATGGTCTTTTTGTCCGATCACCACAGGAAAATAACCTTTGGTGACCAACGATTTTATCGTTTGATGTACTCTCATCACCAAGGGACAACTAGCATCATAAACAATGAATCCTGCATCGCGGAGTTGTTGTTTCGTCTTTTCAGCGGCGCCATGGGCTGTGATCATTACTTTTTTAGTTTTAATCTTGTCTATATCTTCAATTCCGGGTACTAGGGATACGCCGTTTTTTTTTAAGGAATCACTGACTTGTGGATTGTGAACCAGTTGCCCCACAATAGTTAACTCATTGTTGAATTCGGGGGACATGGCTAGATTGATGGCATCCTGAACTCCGAAACAGGTACCCATTGCACTTGCGAGTGAGACTTTCATTTTTATTTCCCCTTTAAGGTAGTACTATCTTAAAATATTATGCAATGACAAATCATAGCAAACTGTTGCGAGGTTTTAAATAAAAAATACCTTCAGCTATTTTACAAGGAGGTTTTTTATAAACTGCCAACTGGTTTGGCGGCCAATATCGGCAATGGATTCCGTCAAGGGTATATTTTTGGGGCATACCTCAACGCAAACCTGCGCATTGCCACAATCGGTGATTCCGCCTTCTCCCATAATCGCATCGAGTCTTTCCTCTTTGTTCATGCTCCCTGCTGGATGCAGATTGAAAAGTCTGACCTGATTGAAAGTTGCAGCTCCCATGAACGAATTGTTCAGGCTGAATTGCGGGCAAGCCTCCAGACAACAACCGCAAGTCATGCATTCGGACATGACATAGCGTTTAGCGCGATCGGAGTCCGGCATTATAGCTCCTTCTCCGATATCATGGGACCCATCGATATCAATCCATGCTTTGACCTTTTTCAGGTTTTCAAACATTCGGCTGCGGTTGACTTGTAAATCGCGTACGACAGGAAACTTTGACATAGGTTCGAGGGCAATGGGCTGCTCAAGATTATCTACAAGTGCGGTGCAAGCCTGCCTAACTTTCCCATTGATGACCATGGTGCATGAGCCGCAAACCTCCTCGAGGCAATTGCAATCCCAAGTGACTGGGGCAACTGTTTTGCCTGCCTTGGTGGTGGGGTCTTTCTGGATTTCCATAAGACAGGAAATGATATTTGCAAACGGCTTATGCGGCACTTGAAAGTTCTGCCAGTAAGATGGCGAACCCGGCTTGTCCTGTCGTTTGATCTTAAATGTAATTTTTTTATCTGTCATGGTTTTATGAATGACTTTGCCGCTAGCGGCAAGGCCACGCCTTTTTTTTGGTGACGACCTTTACTTGCGGCAGTTCGCCGCCTCAATCATATTTTCTCGGTCGTGGTGTTATTAATGAAGTGTCAACTTCATCATAAGTAATGTCCGGTTGATTGTCTTTGAACTGTGCCACTGTGGTTTTTAACCATTTAATATTGTTCTCTTCGAAACGTTTCATATAATCGAGATGACCTACTGGAAACTTATCTTCTGAAATATCTCCATACTGTTTTTGCTCGAGGTATTCTATATATTCGTGAGGGTCAAAATCCTTCGGCTGAGTCAAATCGAAATCGGGTTTGTAATGGCTACCGCGAAACTCGTCACGCAGTAAAGCGCCTTTGGTGATGATTTTGGATAGATGGATCATGCAAAATAGTTGGTTGATGAAACTCGGCGAAGGGTTCGCCCAGTCACTTGTATCTACACATTTTACATCTTTGAAACGTATCTCAATATCGTTGATTTCATCGGTCGCTTTTTCAAGAGATTTGTTGTCGCGCACGATGAGCACATTCGCCAGCATGACCTCCCCTAATTCCTGATGTAATTTGTAGGGGTTTTCACGACCGCTCATTTTCTTGATTTCTTTGAAGCGGGTTTTCCAGTGATTGCGCGCATCATCGAACACGGTAGAGGGGATGTCGTCGACTGATTTTTCCAGTGAGTCGGTGTAATTCATAATCCCTCGTGCCATCATCAGTCCTGTATAGATACAGCTCAGGAGTGAATTAGCTCCGAGCCTATTAGCACCGTGATACTGGTAGTCGGCTTCACCTGCCGCAAAAAGGCCTGTGATGGAAGTCATCTGATTGCGAGGTGAGCCGTGATCGATCAAACCATTTTGGTCAGGGCCATAATCGGTCCATAGTCCTCCCATGGAATAATGCACTGCCGGAAAAATTTTCATGGGATGGTCACGCGGATCGACACCGGTGAACTTGGTGTAGATATCCATGATTCCGCCGAGTCGGTTATCAAGAAACTCTCTCGATTTATGTGTCAGATCGAGGTAGACCATCGGGTCGCCATCGACACCCATGTTTTGGTTATAAACGATGTCATAAATTTCACGGCTTGCAACATCTCTGGGAACCAGATTTTTAAATAGAGGATATTTTTCTTCGAGAAAATAAAACCGTTCGTTTTCGGGGATTCTTTTCGGATCGCGTTTGTCATCCACCTTTCGTGGCACCCAAACTCTTCCACCTTCGCCACGAGCCGATTCACTCATCAACCTTAGTTTGTCTTGTCCGGGAATAGCGGTCGGATGAATCTGGATAAACTCGCCATTGGCATATTTAGCTCCCTGTAAATAGGCGGTGGTAGCCGCCGCACCGGTATTGACCACCGAGTTGGTGGAGCGGCCATAAACCTGACCGGGCCCGCCAGTAGCAAGAACTACGGCATCGGCTGGTAGGGTATAAATTTCATCGGTTTTCAAG
>CALJGH010000127.1 GCA_938073925.1 uncultured Nitrospinaceae bacterium | reverse complement strand
TTCTTCCCCTTCCACTCCGGCTTTGGTGGCGAGGTTGGCTAGAGTTTCAAATGCGGCGATGAATTCGGGACGACAATCGGGATAACCGCTATAGTCAATTGCGTTGACACCCAAAAAAATATTCTGCGCATTTTTTACTTCTGCGTACGCCAGGCAAAATGAAAGAAAAATAGTATTGCGAGCAGGAACGTAGGTGATGGGAATTTCCGCGCTCATTTCTTTTTCATCGCGATGCGTTGGAACGTCAATGGAATCGGTTAACGCCGATCCGCCAAATTGTCTCAGGTCAATGGTCATGATCTGGTGATCAATAACGGCGAATTTTTGCGCAATTTCTCTAGCTCGCTCGAGCTCTACCTTATGCCTTTGCCCATAATCGAAACTGAGGGCGTAGACCTCAAATCCTTCTTTTTGTGCAATTGCCAGAGTGGTGGTGGAGTCCAATCCGCCACTTAAGAGGACTACTGCTTTGTTTTTCATAGGCTAAGGGGGATGAGGGTCGGTAAATGTATTTTAAATATTGCCAGCATCGGGGGGTTATTATATACTAACTTATTTACAATAAAGCCAAATATTCCCCTGAAATTTTAAGGGTTTAAGCTGATTTTTCATGTTTGAAAATTTATCGGATCGCCTTGAGCGAATCTACAAAAAATTAAAAGGCCGCGGCATATTAAAAGAGGCGGATGTCGATGAAGCGTTGCGCGAAATTCGTGTTGCGTTAATCGAAGCTGATGTCAGTCTGCCGGTGATAAAAGATTTTCTTGCTCCGGTGCGTGAAAAAGCCGTAGGTCAGGAGGTATTGAAAAGTCTGACTCCCGGTCACCAGATGGTTAAAATTGTTAATGATGAGCTAACAGTTTTAATTGGTGATGCTTTTACGGATATTCAGTTTGCTGCGAAACCTCCGACTATAATTTTGATGGCCGGATTGCAAGGGTCGGGTAAAACCACCACTGTTGGTAAGCTTGCGAAACGTTTTAAAGAAAAGGGTAAAAACTGTCTTTTGGTTCCTGCCGATGTATATCGTCCGGCCGCAATCGAGCAGTTGCATGTTCTCGGTCGCGACCTGAGTGTTGCGGTTTATGACGGCGGTGATGAAAAAGATCCGATTGCGATCTGTAAAAAGGCTCTGGACGAAGCGATCAATAAGATGAGCCAGGTAGTCATTATTGATACTGCGGGTCGTCAGCAGGTTGATGATGATTTGATGGACGAGTTGAAGCGCATCAAGGAAACGGTGCAACCTCACGAAGTGTTGTTTGTTGCCGATGCAATGATGGGCCAGCAGGCCGCAGAAATCGCAAAAACGTTTAACGATGCGGTTGGCATTGATGGCGTGGTTTTGACGAAAATGGATGGTGATGCCCGAGGCGGTGCCGCGCTTTCTATTAAGTCCATTACCGGAAAACCCATTCGTTTTGTGGGTATGGGAGAAAAGCTGGATGCTCTCGAACCGTTTCATCCGGATCGGATTGTTTCCCGCATACTCGGTATGGGCGATGTCATGTCGCTGGTCGAGAAGGCGGAAGAGAATTTTGAAAAGGAAGAGCAGGAGGAATTACAAAAAAAGTTCAAGGCCAACTCATTTACTCTTGAAGATTTTCGCGATCAGTTAAAGCAAGTTCAGAAGATGGGTTCCATGGAACAGTTGATGGGCATGATACCCGGTGCTGGGAAATTGAAAGGACTCAAGGTAGACAACAACGCTTTCGTTCAGATCGAAGCGATCATCAATTCGATGACGCCGAGAGAAAGGGGCAAACATAATATTATCAACGCGAGCCGTAAGCGCAGGATTGCTCAGGGCAGTGGAACGCGGGTGAATGATATCAATAAATTATTAAAACAGTTTGCGCAGATGCAAAAGATGATGAAAAAAGTTTCACGAGGTGGTGGACTAAATTTTGGCAGCCTCATGGGTGGCGGTGGCGGCGGTTTTATGGGTCGCTAACGAAGAAATAATTTTATTTTACAAGAGTCTTCCCCCTCTCAGGGAAACCCTGTTTTGGGAAGACCGATTTTCACGAAGGAGAAAACATTGGCAGTAGTAATCAGGTTAACTCGACGAGGAGCAAAAAAGAAACCATTTTACCGAATTGTGGCAGCAGATTCCAGAATGCCGAGAGACGGTCGGTTTCTCGAAATCTTGGGGACGTATGATCCCATGATGGAAGAGAATGGTTGTAAGGTGGATGCAGATAAGGCTGTAGCATGGATTAAAAAAGGTGCGAAGCCTAGCAAAACTGTTGGTTCTCTTTTCAAAAAGGCTGGAGTTGGAGTTTAATTCCATTCGTTCTGCTTAGATCGCAATTTGTAAAAATATTCTAGATTGAGCTGCTCCTCCTTTTAGTTGGACCGTTTTTCCGCAAGTAAGGAGAGTTACATGAAGGATCTCATATTGATGATTGCGAAGTCGCTGGTAGATAAGCCCGATGAAGTGGATGTGAAAGAAGTAAAAGGGGATAAAACAACGGTCCTGGAATTGAAGGTTGCTAAAGAAGATCTGGGGAAAGTGATTGGGAAGCAGGGGAAAACAGCCCACGCCATCCGCACTATTTTGAACGCAACGGCGACCAAGTTGAAACAACGGGCTGTGCTCGAAATTCTTGAATAAATATGGACTGGATTCCGGTAGGCAGAGTAACCCGCACTCATGGTCTAAAAGGGGAATTGAAATTTTTCCCTGCCGATCAGGACGATCTTGTCGTGCAAAAAGATCAGCAGATTCGTTTAGGTGAGACGACATTCAAGATTAAGTCTGTTCGTGGTGTCAAGTCACCTTTTATTGTTAAGTTCGAGGGTGTCGACAGCATCGAAGCCGCACAAAGTTTATCAGGCCAGGAAGTTCTGGTCGCCAAAGAAGATTTTGAGTCGTTGCCCGAGGGCGAGTATTATCGCTTCGAAATTGAAGGGCTAAAAGCATTTGACGATACCGGAAAATATTACGGTGTTATAGAAGAGATCATAGCGACCGGCAGTAACGATGTTTATGTGGTGCGTGGGGATGGTAAAGAATGGTTGGTTCCCATGATCGATTCGGTAGTACAAAATATCGATCTGGAAGAAGGTAAACTTATATTTCATTGTGTTGAGGGATTGTTTGAGGACACTCCGGTTTGACATTGTCAGCATTTTCCCGGGGATGTTTGAGTCCCCTTTCGGTGACAGCATTATTGAACGTGCCCGAGAAAAGGGTTTGCTGGATATACGGGTTCACGACCTGCGCGATTATACGCTGAACAAACACCGTAAGGTGGATGATACGCCCTTCGGCGGCGGCGTAGGCATGGTGATGAATTTAGAACCTATTGTCCGGGCTTTGGAATCGATAAAGAAAGAGGTGCCGAAAGCAAAAACGATTTTACTTTCGCCGGGTGGCAGACCTTTCGATCAGGGAAAAGCCAGCGAATTGTCTGATCAGGAAAGTTTAATTCTTATTTGCGGTCGTTACGAAGGCATTGATGATCGTGTCCGATTGCATTTTGCCGACGAGGAAATTTCTATCGGCGATTATGTTCTGACCGGTGGAGAACTTCCAGCAATGGTTCTGGTTGAGGCGGTATCTCGATTAATACCTGGTGTTTTAGGGGATTCCGCATCCATTGTTGAAGAGTCTTTCTCTGAGGGGATGTTGGAATATCCGCAGTTCACGCGGCCGAGAGATTATAAAGGATTCAAGGTTCCGGATGTTCTGGTTTCCGGTGATCCTAAAAAAATTCGTGCTTGGCAAAAAGCTGAGGCATTGAAAAAGACAGAAAGCGTTCGTCCCGACCTGTTAGAAAAGATAAAACGGTCGAATTAAAAAAATAGAATTTGTAAACAGGCCGGCATTGACAGAGGTATCGAAAACAAATATTCATTTGGCGTTGGTTCATTTTCCCGTTTATAACAAAATCGGGGAAGTGGTCGTTTCATCCGTAACAACTTTGGATGTTCACGATATATCGCGTGTTTGCAGAACTTATGGGGTGGGAACGTTTTACGTTGTAACGCCACTTAAAACGCAGCAGGAGTTGGTTGAGAGGTTGGTTGGCCATTGGCTGAAGGGCCATGGAGCAGAATATAACCCGACCCGCAAAGAAGCATTATTGAAAACGGTTGTGAAAAACAACTTGGATGATGCGGTTAAAGATATTACCGAGCAATGCGGAAAGAAGCCCCGCATTGTTGTGACAGGAGCAAAAGAAGCACCCAAAAGTATTGGCTATGCGGCGTTAAAAGATGAATTGAAACAGGGCGATCCGACTCTACTGGTTTTTGGTACGGGGTGGGGATTGGAAAAAAACCTAGTTCAAAGTGCAGATCATGCCTTGTTGCCGATTGAAGGCGTTAACGGATTCAACCATCTGCCGGTTCGCGGTGCCATTTCGATCATTCTTGATCGTTTGTTGGGCCACCGGGAAACACGGGTAGATTAATGAAAAGTTTTAAATAAAGATAATTCAGCACAATCCTAGGAGAGAGGTAAATGAATTTAGTAGATCGAGTAGAAGCGAAGGAAATGAAAAAAGAAGTCACCGATGTGCATATCGGTGACACCGTCAAAGTGCATATGCGTATTGTTGAGGGTGAAAAAGAACGTATTCAGATGATCGAAGGTGTGGTTATTAAGATGCGTGGCGGTGGAGCTCGAAAGACTCTGACAGTTAGAAAAATTTCATTCGGCATCGGTGTCGAGCGTATTTTTCCGTTTCATTCCCCCAGAGTAGAAAAAATTGAGGTTGTCAAACGCGCAAAAATCCGCCAGGCCAAGTTGTATTACCTGAGAGAACTGCGTGGTAAGGCTGCCAGACTTAAAGAGCTCAAGCCAGTCCGACCTACATCAAAAGCCAAGAAAACTCCGAAACGAGGCAAAAAAGCAAAGGCTGCTAAAGCTGCTAAAGCCATTTCCTAATTGGGCTCCTGCCTGGTTGGAATATTTGCTATAGCTATCTTTATTTGCTCCTCCCTCTTTTAAAGGGGGCTGGGGTAAAAGCTATTTCTAGAAGCTGAAGAAGTTTTTAGCTTAATCCAAAAAATTATCGACCTATTACTTTTCCCGTTAGGGAGTGAGGGCTTCTACGGACACTCCGGACACAGGTTTAGGCTTTTCGGGAGATGGCTTTGATTTTGGTAAATTAAATGTTTGCCCGAGTCCGTATTTCGTTTTTACATTCTGGTAGTCGTATTTTGCACGCGATAGATAATTCCTGAGCCCCTGCATCCGTGTTGCATCCGCAGGATGAGTGGAAGCCCACTCCGGTGGAGCTTTGCCTCCTTTTACCTGACTGAACCTCTGCCAGAATTGGAGTGCTTCGTTCGGATCGTAACCCGCCCTGGACATATAGAGTAGGCCGATCTGATCAGCTTCACTTTCGTGAGAACGGCTGAATGGTAGGGTAAATCCATAAAGAACACCGACACCAAGAGCAGAAAGAATAATATTTCTTTGCGTATTGTTTTTCATGCTCAAACCCGCCCCAAGCATTGCCCCTTGTAATAACATTTGCTGTGTCATTCGTTGCGCCCCGTGGCGAGCTATGACATGCGCAATTTCGTGACTCATTATGGTGGCCAATCCGGCTTCGTTTTTCGCAACTGCAAGAAGACCTTTATAGATTGCCACTTTGCCACCGGGCAAGGCGAAGGCGTTTTTCTTTTCAGACTCGATCAGCTTGAATTCCCATTCCAGCTTTGGCATGTCGCTCACGGCAACAATTCTCTGACCCACTCTGCTGACGATCTGATTCAATTGCGCGTCTTCCGATTCCGTTTCCTCTTTTAATATCTGATCGTACGATTGCTTTCCCAATGAAATTTCCTGCGACTGAGGGATAAGGATCAAAACAGATCGGTTGGAAACAGGTGTCGTGGAGCAAGCAGTAGTGATAAAGACCGTCAAAATGATGAAAAGAAGATATTTTTGCATAAATTAATTATAAAAGCCTCTATGCATTATTTCAACCCACCCTTTGAAGAGTGAGTTGCTTGCTGGATAGGGATACATTATGCTTCAGCGATGGACCTATTAGAGTATGAGGCTAAAGCAGTTGCTAAAGGTTATGGAAATATTGCCGGGGTCGATGAAGCAGGACGAGGACCTCTTGCAGGCCCTGTGGTTGCCGCCGCTGTAATTTTCCCTGCCAAGATCGATATTGCGGGTCTGGACGATTCGAAAAAACTTTCTCCAAAAAAACGTGAAGAACTGTTCCCGCAAATTCAGGCCGAGGCTGTTGCTTATGGTGTGGCCATCGTCGATCGCGAAGTGATCGATAAAATCAACATCTTACAAGCGTCTCTATTGGCGATGAAACAAGCGGTGGAGCAGTTGCAAACGGTTCCAGATCTGTTGCTCATCGATGGTAACCAGAAAATAGATTCTACTCTGGATCAGTGGGCAGTTGTAAAAGGCGATTCTAAAAGCTTGTCTATCGCCGCCGCATCTATTCTTGCCAAAGTCACTCGTGATCGGGTTATGAAAGATTACCACAAGCTTTATCCGCAATATGAGTTTCATCGTCATAAAGGGTATGGCACAAAATTACACCGAGATCTTATTGAAGAGCACGGCCCTTGCCCGATTCACCGCAGTACTTTCAAAGGTGTTTCAGAATTCATAAACCAATAAATTATCTATGCTTTCATTTTTAAAGAAAAAATGGTGCCTCGCCGAGGTGTCTCATGATAAAGCTTTGGTTTTAGTCAAAGAGCTAAATATCCCCACAACCGTTGCGGTGTTGCTGGTCAATCGCGGTGTTATGACTGCAAAAGAGGCAACACTTTATCTAAAGTCGGACTTGTCACAGTTGCACGACCCTTTTCTGATGGCTGGTATGGATAAGGCGGTGAAGCGGGTGATTCGTGCCATTCAAAATAAAGAATCTATTACCGTA